>NZ_CP020921.1:312500-612500 GCF_003057965.1 Thermodesulfobium acidiphilum | reverse complement strand
CAACATTAATTATTAAATCTTGATAGAAGGGTTCAGTCCTATATAAAACTGAAGCTCTCAGAAGTTTAAATTTTGGATTTTGAGCTTTGAAATTTTGAAAAGCCCTTTCTTCATATAAATTTTGCATGTCTTTTAACATCAATGCATAAGACAATTTCAACTCTTCGTTTTGTTTCTTTAAATCTTCTATTTCTTTGTTAAGATTTGCATTATCGTTTACTATATTAGACAAATTATTTGAGAAAGTTCCCAAACCATTTGCCCATTCACTAAAAAAATATACAGGTGATAAAACAAAAAAACCAATTCTATTATGAATATTAAATTTATAATTTAGAAAAAGAAGAAATACAACAGAAATAAACGCTAAAAAAATTATTTTTTTTTTAGTTTTTGAAAACATGACCAAATCTATCTAAGTCTTCCAAGACCTTTCCAATCCCTTCAGCAACAGAGAGTAGAGGATTTTCAGCTAAATAAACTGGGATTTTAAGCTTTTCTGAAATATACTTATCCAATCCCTTAAGGAGTGCTCCACCACCAGCAAGCATTGCTCCTCTTTCCATAATATCAGATGCTAACTCAGGTGGAGTTTGTTCTGCAGTTAATCTTATTGTTTCAGTTATTTGATCAACAATAGGACCTATAACTTCCCTAATCTCAATCGACGTTAAATTCAAACTCTTAGGCAGGCCAGTAATTAAGTCCCTTCCTCTAACTTCCATACTTTTTTCTTCCCTTAAAGGATAAGCAGAACCAATATTAATTTTTATATCTTCAGCAGTTCTTTCTCCAATAAGTAAGTTATATTCTTTTTTACAATATTCCATTATCACTTCGTCCAATTCATCACCTGCAATTCTCAAACTCTTTGCAACAACCATGCCGCCCAGTGATATAACAGCTACTTCTGTAGTCCCGCCACCTATATCAATAATTAGACATCCTTTCGGTTCATCAATCGGTAAGCCTGCTCCAATAGCAGCAGCCATTGGTTCTTCAATTATATAAGCCTCCCTGCCCCCAGCTCTTTGGGAAGCTTCTATCACAGCTCTTCTCTCAACACCAGTGATTCCTGATGGTATGCCCACAACCACCCTTGGTTTAAAAACGCCACTTGAAAGAGCTTTTTTTATAAAATACCTAAGCATCATCTCAGTAGTTTCAAAATCAGCAATTACACCATCCTTTAATGGCCTGACCGCTATTATATTCGAAGGTGTTCTGCCAAGCATATTTTTTGCTTCCATGCCTACAGCAACAGCCTGTTTTTTTTCAACGTTATAAGCAACTACTGAAGGCTCTTGCGTTACAATCCCCTTACCACGTACATAAACAACCGTATTTGCAGTCCCAAGGTCAATACCAATATCGTTAGATAACTTCATAAATCCAAACAACTTTTTTCCTCCTTATTGTCCACTAATAATTTTTGCATTAATACCTTTCATTTTTAAGTTGTTAACAAGGTTTAAAGCATCTTCCTTTTTATTAAGAGCAGCAACCTGTAACCAATAACTTCCATCAGCTTTTAAAAGTATACTCGAATAACCTAGTTCAAACAATTCCTTTTTCGTTCCTACACTATCTTGTTCGTTATCAAAAGGACCCACTCTTACCTTGTAAAGCAAATTTGTTGTGCTTTTCAAATTGTTACTTTGAGATTCATTAGCAATTCCTTGACTATTCTCTTGTATTATGGGTTTAGAATTACCACCAGTAACAGTTTCATTATTATAACCTTTTTGCTGTGAATTTATATTAGAGCCAGAACTTTTATCTTGTGAAGAAGCCGGGATCTCAACATTATTATTTTCGCTAGATGCAGTAATTTGGGTATGTGGTCTGTTAAAAAACAAAAGATTAAAACCTTTTCCAACAAGATAAAACCCAAAAAACGACAACAAACAAGCCAATGTAATTATGAATGTATAAAAAAATTTATTTTTCACATTATCACCCTCCAAGGCTCTTTATAAAAGCTTGTTGTTCTTCATACGTCTGGGAGAAAAAGTGCGTCCCGTCTCCCTTTGCTACAAAATACAAATATTTAGTATGAGCTGGGTGTAAAACCGCTTCTATTGACTTGATTGAAGGACTATTAATAGGTGTTGGTGGCAAACCATAATGTATATAAGTATTATAAGGCGATTCAATTCTCGTATCAGCATAAGATAATACATCTTTATGAACAGGAAGAAAATATTCCACACTTGCACAGGATTCTAAAGGCATATTAATTTTTAATCTGTTTAAAAAAACCGAAGCAATTATAGGTCGTTCTTTATCAACTTTTGCTTCGCCTTCAACCAAAGAAGCTAGCTTCAAAACATCATAATAATCTCTTCTATTTTTAATAAGCGGCCATACCCTCTTCTCAAAATCACTCAATTGCATATCAATAATTTCTTTAGGGGATTCATTTTTGCTAATAAAATAAGTATCCGGAAACAAAAAACCTTCTAGAGAATTAGAATTAATTCCCTGCAAGAAGGAAAACTTCTTCGAAAAGGATTTTAAATCATTATAGGCAATATTTTCATACTCTTTATATTTGCTGTATCCGTCTTTCTTTAAAATTAAAACCATATCCCTAATTCTCAAACCCTCAGGAAAGGTAACCTTTAAAAAGTCATCAGGACCTTTTTGTATAGCATATACAGAATCTAAAAAGCTTCCTTCTAAGCTATAGTTACCAGGTTTTGGATCAAAGTTCTTTAGCCTAAAGTATAAATCAGCAAAAAGCGATGGGCTAGTACCGTAAACTTTATAAAGTTTCTGTAGAACATCGCTCGATGATTCACCCTTGTAAACATGAAAATCTACCTTGTCGGGCAATCTATAGAATAATACATAAGGAAAATTGATAACAATTAAAAATGCCATAAAAACAACAAAACATATACACCATCTCTTCAAACGAGACATTGTTTTTCTGAATTGCATACTTTAAATTAAACTAAATTATTCTGAAATATCTTCGAAATCAAAACTTTCCTTTAGATATTGGTATATTTTGTCAAACTCTTCGTCTGTTAAAGACTCATCCACTTTTGTATCTTCAGAACCAAATATTACTACTGGAGTTAAAAAATTGTCACTTTCCTGCCTGAAAATTGATATTTCTGGCACATATTCACTATCAACTTCCTCTTCAAAGTAAGGAGTAAGGACAAAATACAATTTATCATCCAGTTCAAACTTATCTAATAGTTCGTATTGCTTTTTAACTCCTTCTTCTTCTTCAATTTCAAAGATTTCCAATTCATCAAACTCTCTATCTTCTTCCACGATTCACCTCACTTCAATAATATCAAAACAATATGTTATCATTTTAACTAAAATATATCAATTACTATTGGAGGTAATAGGTTTGGATTTTAAAGTTTTTGAAGACAATATTTTAAAGCTGCTTAACCGTTATAATGAAATAAATGAACTTTTATCAAATTTAGAAATAATAAACAATCCTTCTAAACTTATATCTCTTTCTCAAGAAAAAGCAGAGTTAGAGGAGGTTGTAAATAACTATAAAGAACTAAATAAACTGAGAAATTATTTATCTGATCTCAAAGAACTAAAAAATAGTGAGGACGAAGAGATAAAAACTTTAGCAGAAGAAGAATTTCAAGTTGTAGAGAAAAATATTGACAATTTAGAATCAAAGTTGCTAAATTTTATCTTGCCCAAGGATCCACTTGATGAAAAAAACATAATTCTTGAAATCAGAGCTGGCGCAGGTGGAGAAGAGGCAGCATTATTTGCTTCAGAACTTTTAAGAATGTATCTTAGATATGCTGAAAGAAAAAATGCAAAAACAGAAATATTGTCTATCAATGAAACAGGAATTGGTGGTATAAAGGAAGCAATAATTTCAATAAAAGGAAAAAGGATATACAGCAGATTAAAATTCGAAAGTGGAACTCACAGGGTCCAAAGGGTGCCAGAAACAGAATCTGGAGGTAGAATACATACCTCTACAGCAACAGTTGCAGTGTTACCAGAAGCAGATGAAATTGACGTCACAATTGATGAAAGGGACTTAAAAATTGATACCTTCCGCGCCGGAGGAGCGGGTGGGCAACATGTTAACAAAACTGATTCTGCAGTAAGAATAACGCACTTGCCTACAGGAATAGTAGTTGCCTGTCAGGACGAGCGTTCTCAATTCCAGAATAAAGAAAAAGCTATGAGAATTCTGGCTGCAAAGATCCTTGAAGAAAAGAGAATTGCATCAGAAAAAGAAATAGCAACATTTAGAAAAATACAAGTCGGATCAGGCGATAGGAGCGAAAAAATTAGAACTTATAATTTCCCTCAGGGTAGAGTAACTGATCACAGGATAAATCTTACTTTATATAGATTAAACGAAATTTTAGATGGTGATTTAGACGAAATAATTGATGCTCTCATTGCTGCAGAAAATATGAGAAAATTAGAACTTTTATCTGTTCAATAATTTGAAATCCATAAAAAAATTTTTAAATGATTTAACTACTTCTTAGCTAAAAAACTTTATCTTTGAGGAAGGGTAATTGTATTATTATTTGTTGGTGAAGTCTTTTGATTTTCATTAATTTTAGTATTGGAACTATTTATATTAGTTTTAGGTTCATTTTTTGTAGTGTTCTTATTCTTAGCCTCACTCGTTGTTTGAGTTGGAGGAGTTTTTTGAACAACTGTATTTATGCTACTATAAGTCGTGTTGTCTTCTGGGAAGGGAAAGGTTAATGGAACATCAGGATTGGCATTGGGAAAAGCACTTTTTATAATTGAAACAACCTTCTGAGTTGGCCATAGATAATCTATCCCATAAGCATATTTTGGCACCATTCCTTCATCAAGAAAGACTCTCTTAATTTGAAAGTTTGGTTGGTTTATAATTTCTTTAACAGCAAGAGCCCAACTAAGAGCGTCATTAAATGACATATTTGTTTGAACGTTATCCAGAACTACTTTTAAAATATCTGGTATCTTTGCTATCATAGCTGGACTTGAAAAAAGCTTATTTTTAACTGCAAGAAGAAATTCTTGCTGTCTTCTCATTCTTCCTAAATCACCTAAAGCATCGTGCCTAAATCTTACATATTCTAAAGATTGCAAGCCATTCAAGTGCTGCATTCCAGGATATAGGTCAATAGTAAAATGTGCCCAATTGTCAACGTAATACATTCTTTTGTCAACATTGATATCTACCCCGCCAATAGCATCTATAATTTTCATAAAACCCTTATACCCCAAAACAACATACTTATCAGGCTTAACCCCAATAAAATTTGCAAGTGTTCTGAGTGCAAGTTCAGTTTCTCCATATGCATAAGCAGCATTTATTTTGTCATAACCATGTCCCGGTATTGGGACAAGAGTGTCTCTTGGTACTGACATCATAGTTATAGTTTTATTATCTGTGTTGATATTTAACCAAAGAATCGTATCAGTTCTATGAGTCTCATCAACATCATCTATACCAAAAAGCACCAAATTTAACTCTCCTTTTGCAGGTTGAGCCATAAAATTTGGGGTTAATAAGTCACCTATATTTTTAGTAGGAGTAAACAAACCGAAGACAAATCCACAAAATCCAGATAAAACGAACAATATTACAGACAAAATCATAATTTTTCGCCTGGTAGAACTCTTTCGCTTTCTTAAAATCCTTTTAGATATTCCATTATTCAAATTTTCTAAATTTTTATCCATCAAAAACTCCTAAAAATTTTTAAAACTTCAGAGTTATAGAGGCTAGATGTACATCTTTCATGAGTTGCACATTTTGCCCTGTTATTAACCCTATAGAATTCTTTAGTGTAGCATAATCTACTATCATAGAACCAGTCTTAACTCCTGCATCATAGTGAATTGCACCGTCATGATATCCTACCTCTAAAAGTAAATTTTTTTTATTCAAAGCAAAAGTTCGATAACCAATTCCAGTTATTGGTTTTATTCCAATTTTTAATTTTCCATCATTTAAAGATATGGACACATCAGATGAAATTATAGCATCACTTCTGCTATCAAGTTTATATCCCCAAGAAAATTGTAAATTTATAGTTTTTTTCGTATGGGTACCAGAGCTATCTTTAAGCTCCTCAGTTGAGAAAGATGGAGTAATGCCATACTTAAACTTATCGGTAGAACTTTCCCACATATAGCCTGGTTGTAACATAAAAAATTTATGTGTATATATAGTTTTTCCAGTTTTATCATCCTTTAGCCAAAAATCACCCTTTGCTAAAGAAAAACCTACATTAGATATATCATTTCTGTGAGCCAGACCAATTTCAAAAAGCCCACCCTTTAGCGTTCTTCTGGGCACTCTCCCATTTTCACCAGAATTTTGGGTACACCAGTCAAAACCTGTTTCATGAGGTGTCATCCAAAGATATCCAAAATTTGTTTTGCCAGCTTCAAATGGTAAACTAAAACCATATACATCAGCATCAAGTTGATCAAGATTTTTTATTCTTCCAGGAAAATGTCTGAGAGAATGAGTCATTAGTAATTGTAAACCTCTACTAGAAGCTATTGAGGCTGGATTAAATGGGAAAAAATTTATACCTTTTTCAACAGAAGAGCCAAACGATAATACACTTCCTTCGGGCGTTAATTTAATATAATTAAAATTGTTTGCAAAAGAATTTTCACAAACAATAATGCTTAAAAATAGAAAAAAAAGGAATATTTCACATCGTCTTTTTAACATGCTTTATTTGTATAAGAAATAAATTAAAAAACAATTAAAAATTTATTGTTCTTCTTTTTCAGGGCTTCTTCTTAAAAAACTGGGAAGGTCATCAAAGCCAAAATCAACCGTCTCATCAAATAAACGTTTTTTAGAAGGAGTTGAATAGGTAGAATCTGTCTTTTTCTTTAAAGGTATATCGCTTATAGTTTCTGAAAACCCAGTAGCAATAATAGTTATTCTTATAGAATTCTCCATTTCTGGGTTTATAACTGCTCCAAATAATAAGTTGGCATTCTCAGAAGTTAGTGAACCTAATTCATCAGCAGCTTCATTTATTTCAAGCAAAGTTAAATCATAACCGCCAGTTACGTTCATAATAATATTTGTTGCACCCTTTACAGGTATCGTTAGAAGGGGTGAATCAACAGCGCTTCTAACAGCATCAATAGCCCTCATTTCATCTTGTCCATATCCGACTCCCATAATAGTATTTCCAGTATTAGTAAGAACAGACTTAAGATCAGCAAAATCAAGATTTATAATACCAGGCACAGTCACAAGATCAGAGATTCCCTGTACTCCTTGTCTTAATACGTCATCAGCTAAACGAAATGCCTCTAAAAAAGAAAGTTTTGAATCTGCAAAGGTTAGAAGTCTTTGATTATCAATTACGATATATGAATCAACAATTTTTTTTAATTCCTCCAAACCCTGATCTGCATTCTTTTTTCTCTTTGGTCCCTCAAATTTAAACGGAAAGGTAAGAACAGCTACAGTTAATATACCCATTTCTTTTGCAATGCTTGCAATATAAGGAGCAGCACCTGTACCCGTACCACCACCCAAACCTGCTGTTATAAAAGCCATATCAGCACCTTCTAAAATACTCCTTAAATCGTCCTCACTTTCTTCAGCCGCTTCTCGCCCAAGATCAGGATTAGCTCCCGCACCCAAACCTTTTGTCGCTTTAGGACCTATTTGTAATTTTTGATCTGCTCGAGATAAACTAAGAGCCTGGACATCAGTATTAATAGCCCAAAACTCAACAGAAGAAAGTCCTGCCTCAATCATTCTATTTATAGCATTACCACCAGCTCCTCCAATACCTAAAACTTTAATAGAGGGCCCCATTTTTTCATCATACATATAAAAACCTCCCACTTATTATCCTCTTTTAAAAAAAATCGTGCAAAATTTCTTTATTAAATTTTGGTTATCATATTTGTTAGATAATATTGTATTATTTAAAGCATAATTAATCAAACCCAAAACAGTTGAGTGCTCATAATCCCTTTTTTCATTTATCGAAAATGGTAGAGGTCTTCTAACTTCAACCGGACATTCAAAAACTTCTTCGAATAATTTCTTAAAAACAATTAACTTAGAACCTTGTCCTGTAAGATAAATTCTTAAAGGGATCATATTGTCAGAAATTTTTTTTAGTTTATCATAAATATATAAAACAATATCCTCTGATCTCGAATAAATAATATTTTTTAAAAAATTTTTAAAATCATCTTGATCTTCAGGCTCAGAAAAATCTAACTTTAGTTTCTCTGCTTCATCTCTATTTACCTTAAGGCCAAATGATATATCTCTAGTAATATTTTCTGATCCTAACAAAACTGTAGAAGTAAATTCTGGAACTCCCGAAGAATACAAAACAAAATCAGTCGTCAAAGCACCTATATCCACTACTAAAAATTTAGGAATTAGATAATCATTATCTTTTAAAATAGCATTTGCACTTGCAATGGAGCTAGGGAGAATATCTACCAGATCTAAATGCAAAGAATTAAATAATTCTTTAAGAGTTTTGTAATAAGTTGAAAGCATGTATATAACATGAAAGTTTGCTTGAAGCGATTTGCAAAACATCCCAGATGGATTTAGGGTTTCAAAGGAATTATCAACCAAAAATGATTTCTTACAAATATGCACAGGAATATAATCTTTTTCTTCAGAGATATTCATAAGTAAGTCATTTATTGCTTTAGCTCTAATTTGAATTTCTCTAGGATATTTCTGTTCAATTTTAATATTTTTTGAAACATAAACCTTCCCTGAGAGATTTAATATGCACTTCTCTTTAAAATTAGAACCTTCCTTTTGGTAAATAGTTTTCAAACCGGCATTTAGGATTGTTCTTACCTGTTCAAAATCATATATTGTACCATTTTTAACTCCATATGAGGGTAAAGATATAAAGTGTGCAATAGTTTTATTTGAAAGTTGGTCTTTTCCAACAACAATTCTTATAAAGGTGCTACCAAGATCAACAGCTAGAATATTGCTCTCTTTTATATCATTCATACTTTGAAGAAGGAGGGGTAAATAATAAATGCCTTATAGCAGTTATATTATTAAAAATCCTTATGCCAAACAATATTACAGCTGCTATGTATAGATCAATACCTAACAGATCCCCTGCATAAGTCAGACCAGCTGCAACAATAGAATTACCGAAAAAACCTGTTATAGCTTGCCATCCGCTAAACTTCCCCTCCAAACCGCTTTTAAATGCACCAAAAAACGAATCAGCAAAAGCAAGAATAACAACTGCCATATATTTAGTATAAACAAATGGCATCTCAATAGGGAAAAAATAGGCTGCGATCATTCCAAGAACAAAACATAGTAATATAAACCACATAATTTATTCTCCTTTATTAATCAAGGTCGCATAATTAATCTGTATGTTTGCATTGAAAGCAGGAATATAAAGAGAATCTGATTTTTCAACAGAAACCCTGATCCCTAATAGTTTTAAATAGTCTATTATACCGCCACTCATCGTCAAAGAGTTATAAAGCATTTCTGGCGAACCTATAGCTTTTATTATAAAAGGTGGGGCAAGCCTCACGCCGTTTACAAGTATAACAGGACCCGCACATCTTATTTCAGAGATTGCAACGAGTCTTTGATCGTTAACACTTATTGCCTCTGCACCACCTGCTCTCAACTCATTTACAACCCTCAACAGATCCTCATCATGAACTAAAGAAGCGTTGCCTTCTTGACCATTTTTTGCATCCTTAACAGTAACTATCACACCCGGACCTTTAACAGGAGTAAAACCAGCCAAAAGCGCAATTTTTTTGCTCTCTTCGCCTATTGAAATATTTTTATTTTTTTCTTGTTCAAGCTTATTTTGAAGATCCATTATCTTTTGCCTTGAAACAAAAAGTTCCCTTTCCAAATCAAGTCTCTTATTTTCTGCTTCTTTTAAAAGGCTTGCCATTTCCTCTGCCTGTCTTGTAGGAATAAGGTGAAACAAATCTTTTTGAGTTCTATATTGAACTACGATAAAAAAACCCAAAATAAAAGCAATAATGCCTAAAATTAACTCCCACCTTTTTGGCGGATGAATACTGTGAATAACCTTTTCTTGAATATGATGAACTTTATTTTCACCGTTCATTTCTTAACCACAAGCCTTCTTTCATCTAGCAAAATTATCTCCTTGGGCCAATTTTTATTGTTTAAATTTTCTAAAAAATCGAAAATATTTCTAAATTTTTCGTCAAATTTCCCATCGTTCTTAAACTCAAAAACTGTTGTGCTTTTATCCTTAAATTTTATAATATCATCATAAAAAAATATGTAATCCGGAGTAAAACCATAAAGTGTAGAATAATAGACAATATTTTGTAACATATCAAAAAATTCACTATTTTTAATTATACTATTGACAAATATAAATTTTTTATTCTTTAAATTTTCACCCGATACTACGTTTCCATTTAAATCATAAAAATTTTTATCAGAGTTCGTCTTTATTAAATAGTCTGGGATATAAAAAATTACGTTAACTTTTCCTAAACTTGTATGAGTTATTGACTTAATTCTGTAAAATTCGCTGTTTTCAAATTGATTTTTTAAATTATTAAAAAAGGCTTTATAACCCAAAACACCATATTTATCTTTATGTAAAAAGTAAAAACTTTTATCTCTTATATAGTTTGACATACCTTCAACTTTTAAAGAAGTAAAACTGTTTGTTGAAAAAATAAACCAAAAAAAATAACATAAGATAAAAACAAAAATTATAGAAATAAAAAAATTAATCCTCCAACGCCAGCTTGATAAGAAGTTTGACGATTTCCTGAAAGGTATATCCAGCAGCCTTAACCTCCTTAGTAAAAAGACTATTAGCAGTTAAACCAGGAATAGTGTTTATTTCGGAGAGGTAAATGTTTTCATCCTCATCTACAAACATATCAATTCTGCCAAAACCCTTACAATCAAAAACCTTATACGCTTTTATTGCAAGTTCTTGCAATCTGTTCTTTAGGTTATCGTTCAACCTTGCAGGAACAATTTCGTCACACAATTCAGGATTATATTTCGACTCATAATCGAAAAATTTTGTTTTAGGCAATATTTCCACAAGGGGTAGGGCAATTATGTTATTATTTCCAATAACACCACATGTTATTTCCTTTCCGCGTATAAATTCTTCAACTAGAACAATTGGATCATATTTGAACCCAAGTTCCAGAGCACTTTTCAATTCACTATCATTGTTCACAATAGATACTCCTACGCTTGAACCCTGTGAATTAGGCTTCACGACCAAAGGGAAACCTTTTGAGCGCGAAAATTCATAAATCTCTTTCGAGTCCCTTGTTCTTATTGCAATAAAATCTGGCTGGGGGAGTCCTAAAGATTTACAAATTAATTTACACCTGTATTTGTCCATAGTTACAGCACAAGAAAAAACTCCAGATCCAATATATTTTATTCCAAGAGTATCCAAAAAGCCCTGTATAGAACCATCTTCACCAGGCTTTCCGTGCAAAACGGGGAAAACGAGATCGAAATTTTCACACAATATTTTTTTACACAATTCATAAGGAGAAAGTTTAGCAATATCCACCATCTCAACGATATAGTCAGTATTTATTAAAGTTTTATACACGTTTTCTGCGGACCATATAGAAACTTCTCTTTCCGAAGAAGTCCCACCACATAAAATCAAAATTTTCATAATTCATCACCAGATAAAATTGGCAATTCTTTAAATTCTCCCAAAAATCTTACCTCTGGCTCCAATAAAATATTGTATCTTTCCAAAACCTTGTCTTGCATCAATTTTATAATCTTTACAGCGTCTGAAGTTGACCCTCCAATATTTTCTAAAAAATTAGCATGTTTCTCAGATACCATAACTCCACCTAATTTATAACCTCTAAAACCCAAACTATCAAGCAATTTTCCAGCCCAGTTACCCGGTGGATTTCTGAAAATACTCCCAAAAGTTTTAATTCCATGCGGCTGAGACAATTTCTTTTTATTTAAAAGTTCGAGGGTTCTTGCAAAAACGCTCTCAGGCTTATTAAAACTTGTCTCAAAATACGCTTTCAATATAACTTTATTTTTAATAGAACTCTTTCTATAAGAAAATTGTATGTTACCTGAATCTATTTCGCTAAAGGTCTTGCTAATACAGTCAAAAACAAAAATACTTTTTAGATTTTTTGAAAAATCTGAACCAAAACAACCTGCATTGCCAAAAATACATGCTCCGATTCTTCCTGGAATCCCTGCTGCAAATTCAAAGCCACTTATGCCCTTCCTGGCACACCACCACGAAAGGGCGCTTGAAGAAACATTAGCATCAACCTCTAAAAGATCAGAAACAATATTGATCCCTTCAAAAGAACTTAAAGGAACAACATATAAAATATTTTTAGAAAAATATTCATCAGAAAAAATAACGTTTGAACCGTTGCCTAAAATTACGAAATCGTCTATCTCTCCTAAAACAATAGGCAGATCAGAACTTCTAAGAAGATAGATACTTCTGCCTACCCCGCCAGTTCCAAAGGTGGTAAGGTTCTTAAGTTGAAAGTTCCGAAGTATTCGGATCACTTATCTCTTTTCTCTCGTCCTTTTTAATGTCCAAAAAAATAGAAGCCACCTTATCACATATCTTTGTAATATCACCAGCACCCATAAACAAGTATACGTTCTTTTCGTTATGTATCTCTTGGATGATTTCACAAACTGAGTCCTTAGAAGCAAAAAAGATGTTGTCTTTCATCTTCTTCTTACACCTTTTGAACAATTCATTCCCCAAATAAGGGTTTGTAACCTTTTCACCTGCTGGAAAAATATCAACAAGTAATAAAGTGTCTGCTTTTGCTAAAACATCACAAAAATTATCCAAAAATTTTTCAGTTCTGGTAAATCTATGAGGCTGAAAGATAAGAACTAAGTTCTTATCTTTAAATATACTTCTCGCCGTATTTAAAACTACATTTATTTCTTCAGGATGATGAGCATAATCATCAATGATATAAGGATCTTTACACTTGAGTTCAAATCTTCTTCTGACTCCCGAAAAAGATGCAATTGAATCGAAAGCAGAAACAAAATCAAGTCCAATTATTTTAGCAACGCTAAATGCTGCAAGTGAATTTAAAACATTGTGAATCCCTGGTACATTCAAAGTTATCTCTCCAATTTTTTTACCTTCAATATATAAGTCATAATAGCTACCAAAACCACTCAATATTAAATTTTTGCACTGCACTTGATTGTTATCACCAAAACCATAAAATATTTTTTCTTTATCTGTTATCTTTTCTGCAACACTCCTAGTAATTGCATGATCACCACAAATTACCAATTTCCCGTCCTTATTTACTCCTTGCATAAACTTTTCAAAATAATCTTCAACCATTTTTAAATCGCTAAAAAAGCTAGGGTGATCAAAATCAATATTGGTAATAACAGCAATATTAGGTTTGTAATTCAAAAACGAACCATCGCTTTCATCTGCTTCAATCACTATATATGGGCCACTCCCATGTCTTGCGTTAGCACCATAATCATTCAACTCACCACCAATCAAAAAAGAAGGATCGAGCCCCCCATCGTTAAGCATCTTGCCGATCATCGAAGTAGTTGTTGTCTTACCATGCGTTCCCGCAACAGCAATTGAAAATTTTTGTTCAATTATTTTAGACAGCATTTGGGCTCTCGATAGAACCGGAATATTTCTTTGCTTTGCGCTCAAAAGCTCACAGTTGTCAGATGGTATAGCTCCAGAATATACAACCACGTCAACGTCTTTCGAAATGTTATCAGGATTGTGACCTATGTATATGTTTACTCCCTTTTGTTTTAGTTTTAAAAGAGACCTTGATTCTTTCTTATCAGAACCCGAAATAATCTTTCCATCTTCAAGAAGAAAGAATGCTAAGGCACTCATACCTGTACCACCTATTCCAATAAAAAAAACATTCTTCAGATCTTTCACAATGTTTTTCATCAAGAAATTATCATCTTCCTTTCTATAATTTTTTCAACAAGACCAACAATATTTTTTGTTGCATCAATCTTTTGAAGCTTTAAAAGTTCATTATAATTTACATTAACATTTTTATTATTTAATTCAAATATTTCTCTAATAATATTATAGAGTAAGTTTTCAGAAAGAGTATTCTGAAATACAATTTTCCCAAGTCCTAATTTTTCAAGATAAATAGCATTATATTTTTGATGCGATTTTGCTCCAGGATAGGGAATTAAAATAGCTCTTTTACCTGTTTTTATAATTTCGAATACAGTGGATGCACCACTTCGAGAAATAACTAAATCTGACAATGCATACAACAAGGACATCTCCTTAAAGTATTTGAAATTGACATATTGGCATTTTAGACCTCTTATTTGAGGAACAAATTGATTGCCTGTAATATGAATCACAAGATATTTCTCATCAAGCTTTGGCAACAAGGACCATATTGTCTTATTTATTACCTCAGAGCCTTGGCTTCCACCGAAACATAAAATAGTTCTCTCTAGTTTCTTAAGCCCCAATTTTTTTTCTGCTTCTTCTACTTCAACTTTTCCAATGTCTTCTCTAATGGGAAGTCCCGTAAATACCACTTTATTTTCTGGCAACTTTGGATCGGCCTTCGGAAAGGAAATCATTATAAATTTAGCAAATCGAGAAACTAGATAATTCGTCAGGCCTAATTTATAATTTTGCTCGTGAGACAATATTGGTATACCTAATATATAAGCTGAAATACAAGGTGCAACACTTGTGTGACCGCCAAAAGAAACTAAACAATCAGGCTTAAATCTTGTAATTTCCGGGATAAGTTTTAAAGATAAAAAAATAGTTTTTATAATAGACAAAAATTGTGCAATTTTTGGCATTCCGACAAATGGATATGAAGGTATCTCCTTCTTTTCAATTCCTTCAAGCATCGTATTTTTAAAAAGTAGACCTTGAGACCAAAAGGATAATTTTGATTCAGGATGTATTTTTTTAAATTTTTCAGCTATACAAAGTGCAGGATAAAAATGCCCACCAGTACCAGATGTTACAATTAAAATCCTCATTGCAAACCTCTTGGCAAATCAGAATAAAATTTATAACATAGGGCAATCATTATTAAATTAACTACCTCAGAAGTTCCTCCGTAACTAAGAAAGGGTAGTGGTACACCAATAACAGGTATGATGTTTAAAACCATAAAAACGTTCAAAAAACACTGTAAACCCAATATCGTGGCAGTCCAAAAAATAAATGATTTATCAAAAGGATCTGTAACTTTTTTTGCCATCTTATAAAGTAATAACACAAGATTTAAAAAGGTAAACAAAAAAGCAGCCCCTCCAACCATGCCAACTTCTTCTGAAAAAACCGAGTAAACAAAGTCAGTATGTGCCTCTGGAAGATAACCCAATTTCTGTTTTCCACTACCAAGTCCCTGTCCAAAAAAGCCACCATCTCCTATCCCATACAGAGCTTGAACAATCTGATAGCCACTGGTTTGCATATGAGCCCAGGGATTAAAATTAGAAGTTATTCGCTGAAGTCTATATGGAGCAAGAAGTGCTCCAATCAAAAGAATTACAAAAACAATACTTGTTATACTTAACCAAAATCTAAAATTAATTCCCATAAACAATAAAAATAAGAATACCGTAACAACAATTAAAGTCATCGTACCATAATCTGGCTGCATCGCTATTAAAATACTAATTGGCACAAGATATAAGGATATATTAACTATAAAACCTGATATATTATTTTTTAAAGCCAAAAAAAACGAAGCACTATTGGCAATTTTTAACCCCAAACTTAGCTTTACAAGTTCCGAAGTTTGAAATGATAGTGGACCAAAATTAATCCATCTTCTAGCTCCATTAATCTTGTGAGAAAAAAAAGGTAAAAGAGTAATTATCAAAAGGGTTATACTTAAATAAAACAAAAAATCAATATATTTTTTAATAAAGCTTGATGGTAACTTAATTATAATGAAAAAGAACAACCATCCTATAATAAAATAAACAACAGCATGTTTAAAGAAATTAAGCGGGTCCGAATAAAGCTGAATCCCCAACTGAGCAGCTGAGCTAGCAGTAAAAAGCGTACCTACCAGGCTTAATATAAAAGTCAAAAGCAGCAAGAGCTTTTTGTCCTTCATCTTTCTCATGTTATTTCCTCACATTTGCTTTTCTCTTTGACTTTTTTCTTAAAAATTTTTCCTCTTTCTTCAAAATTTGCAAACATATCAAAACTTGCACAAGCAGGAGAAAAGAGAACTATATCATTTGGCCTGGTCAATTCAAACGCTTTATCAATTACATCATCAAAAGAATCCACAACAAAAACGTTTGAAAAGCCTTTAAAGTGTTCTAAAAACCTCTTTTTTGCCTCTCCAAAAAGAATTACTGTTTTACATGTTTTAGCTGTCAAGCTTACAAGTTCATCAAGAGGCGTATTTTTGTCTCTACCTCCTAAAATTAAAATAAGATTGTTTTTCTTCCCCCATGTCTTTAGAGCAACAATAGTAGATTCTGGATTCGTTGACTTAGAATCGTTTATCCAAATTATCCCATTATTAGTATGAAATATTTCTTGTCTGTGTTCGACTCCTGAGAAACTTGATAAAGCTTTTCTTATGTGTTTAAGTTCTACAGACGAAAGATAAAGTGAACTTACTACAAACAAAGCATTTTCTATGTTGTGCTCGCCTTTTAGAGAGAGATCAGAAAGACTTGTAATTTTAACTAAATCTAAGTTATCTTTTACAAAAATTTCATTTTCTACAACACCAGCAATAGAAAAATTCTTCCCTTTAGAAACGTTTAAGACTTTTGTTTTCAAAGCTAAATTTTTAATATTTTTCTCTAAATAAGGATCGTCTTTATTATAGATAGAAAAACCTTCTTTTTGGTTTTTAAATAAGTGAACTTTTGCTTCAAAGTATTCGTGAAGATTGGCATATCTATCTATATGATCTAAAGTTAAATTTGTAATCATCGCTATTTTTGGTTTCAAAAAAATTGAATTCTCAATCTGATATGAACTTAGCTCAAGAACCAGATTAGAACCAGGAATGATATCATAAATAATTTCAGAAAGAGGAGTTCCTACATTCCCAGCAACATAATAAGGAAGTTTTGCAACTTCAAAACCATATCCTATCCATTCTGTAACTGTAGTTTTCCCATTGGTTCCAGTCACACCTATAGTATTTATTCCATCAGGTAAAAGCCCAAATACCAAATCCAGTTCTCCAATAATAGGAATACCTTTTTCCTTAGCAAATTTAAAAAATTCTAACCTCAGGGGAACTCCAGGACTCTTAATTATCCATGAAGTTTTATCTAAAATCTTTGGATCGTGTTCTCCTAAAAGATAATTTATCTCTTTAATCTCAGGAAACTTTAACTGGTTTTTATCAGTCACCACAATTTCAACGTTTTTCAATTCATTCCTTAAAAGTTTCGCAATAGCAAAACCACTTTTACCATAACCAACAATAATAATCTTAGTTGGAACTTTAAGCTTTGCAAATATTCTCTCCCAATTTAACAACATATCTGTATACTCACAGCAAGAAGTGTAAACAACAAAGAAATAATAAAAAATCTCATAGATATGTGTGTTTCCTTAACATTAGATAGTTCAAAATGATGATGAAGAGGACTCATTTTGAATATCCTTTGTTTTGTTCTTTTATAATAAGCTACCTGAATAATCACAGATAGAGTTTCAACTATAAAAGGCATTGCAGAAATAATGAAAAAAACAATTCTATTTGTAAAAATCGCAAGTATTGCTAAAAGAGCACCCATACCAATTGAACCAACATCCCCCATAAATATTCTTGCTGGGTTTACGTTAAACCACAAAAAAGAGAGCAAAACCCCAATAAAGGAAAGAAGCATTAACATTAATGGTACGTCTCCATCTAGATATGAAAAAAACAAATAACCAAAAAGAATAGATAAAGAACACAACGCAGCCAGACCGTCAAGACCGTCTGTTAAATTAACTGCGTTAGTAGAACCACTTATCACAAAAATTAAAAAGGGCCACAAAAGTATACCAGGAACATAAAATTGTATTGTAGGAGATATTTGAAGTCTGGTAAAAATCTGAGAATTAAGTACGAATGCCAGAAAAAACACCGCTATAAAAGAAAACAGTGCGATCAAGATCATCTTTTGTCGAGGCTTTAGACCTTCGTTTTTGCCCTTTTTTATTGAAAGAAAGTCATCTATAAAGCCAATTATAAAAAAGGGCAGTAGAATAAGAAAAATTATAAACATCCTTGAGTCAAAGAAAGGCAAAAATAAAGCGATAATAAGAATAAAAAATATTCCTGATGCAGTAGGCGTTCCATTTTTTATCTTGTGGGTTTCAGGACCTTCTTCCCTTATTCTTTGCCCAAAAAACCTCCCAAAATATCTCTCCCATATTGAAAAGGCAAAAATTCCTATTAAAAAGCTAAAAAAGAGCTCAATCATTTATAAAGCTAACCTCCAATGCAAATAAACTCTTGATATTTAATTCCACAACTCAAGAATTTTCCATGTTTTTGTAGAGTTCGAACCTTTAATATAAACAATTTCGTCTTTGGATAAGATTTTAGCTAAATCCTCTTTAACACAGTCAATATCCATATTTTTAAACCTTATCTTAGAATTATGATCTATTGATTTTACAAACTCTGTCCCAACAAAATATACCAAATATGGATCTAATTCCTCAATTTTTTTTATAACCTTCCTGTGTAAATCCTTAGACTCATCTCCAGCCTCAAGTATATCTCCAAATATAAATATCTTTCTTCTGCTGCCAAATTTTAAACTCTTAATTGTCTCCAATCCCTTTATAAAAGAAGTACATGTTGCATTATAAGAATCATCAATAACAATTTGATCTCTTAGTTTTTTAATTAAAAATCTGCCCTGTAAAGGCACATAACTTTGTAAATTATCATTTATTTCGTTCCAGTCAAGGCCTAAAAATCTTGCAACTGCTACTGACGCCAAAAGCGGCTCAAATTGAGGCAAAAAAATATTTGGTGCATTTAAAGCAAAATTCCCAAACCTTCCGGAAAATTCAAGCCTTGAACCATATATGGAAATTTCATATGATTTAATGTAAATATCTGATACTTTTCCAAACCAAAAAATCTCTTTAGGCTTTTCCCTCTTATTCTTAAGCATCTCGCCAAAAATTTTTCTGCTATATGTGCAATTGAAATTTAAGAAAGCACTATTTACAAAATCTAAAATTTCTCCCTTTGCTCTTGCTATGTTTTCCATCGAACCAAGGAGTCCAATATGAGATTCTGCAATTCTTGTAATTATACCAATATCAGGCAAGGCTATTGAACAAAGCTGAGAAATTTCCCCTCTTGAGCGCATAGCCATTTCAAAAATTCCAAACTTATCATTTTTTTTAGCTCTAAAAAGACTTAATGGCAAACCAATTTCATTATTGAAATTACCAAAAGTTGATACTGTCTGATATCTTTTGAGAAGCGTTTTCAAAATTTCTTTGGTAGTTGTTTTACCTACACTTCCAGTAATGCCTATAACCCTTTCAATCCTTTGTCTAAATCCTCTTGCAATATCATGCATTGCAAGAATGGTATTTGGAACTCTCATAAATGAAAAGTCATTCTCAAAAACTATATCCCCCAAAGAACTGGCAATTCCTGCCAAACTCAATTCAGAAATTATCCCAAAAGCACCTTGTTCTAAGGCATTCCTAATAAAATTGTGTCCATCAAAATTTTTACCTTTAATGGCAATAAAAAGTTCTTTCCCTTTGATATCTCTTGAATCTATTGAAATTCTTTCAAATTCCATAGGGCCAACTCTTTCAATTTCACAATTAGTTAAAGATGTAATAAAGCTTAACGAAATAGAACCACCAGGATCAAAATTTTGGATACTATTCAATTTATTAACATCCCTATCAGCACTCAATTTATTAAAATTTAAGCCTCCTTAAAATTGTCTTCGCATCAACTCTTTAACCACTTCTTTATCTGAAAAAGGATATTTTACACCATTTATCTCTTGATAGTCTTCATGGCCTTTCCCTGCAATTATTATTGCATCATCGTTTCTTGCTATTTCTAAAGCTCTTTTTATAGCTTCTCGTCTATCAGAAAGTATCTCAAAATTTGAATTTTTTATACTCAAAAAACCAGATTTTATTTCATTAATAATTGTCATCGGATCTTCATAGCGAGGGTTGTCTGAAGTAATTATTGTATAATCCGAAAGCTGCGCAGCTATTTTGCCCATAATAGATCTTTTGCCTTTATCTCTATTACCGCCTGCTCCAAAGACTAAAATTACTTTCCTTTTAACCATATCTCTCAAAGACATTAGTACTTTTTCAAGCCCATCAGGAGTATGAGCATAATCTATCCATATTTTAAAGGGCTTTGTTTGTACACATTCCAGGCGTCCATAAGGTACCACTAAATCAGTAAAAACATATCTTAATTTATCCTTTTCAATCCCCATCATTCTCAAAAAAGCATAGGCTCCCAATAAATTTGAAGCGTTAAATCTTCCATAAATAGGAGCAAAAATTTTCTGGTCCTCAATTAACAAATTTATACCCATATCAACAGGTTCAAATTTCCCAAAAAAGTTTGCCTTTTCGTTTTCCAACGAAAAGGATACCTTTCTAAAATCTTTTATACTTTCATATAACTTTATACCATAAATATCATCCGTATTAATTACAACAAATGCATTCTCCTTTAAATAAGTAGAAGTAAACAAAGAACTTTTAGTCTCAAAATAATCTTCCAAAGATGGATGAAAATCCATGTGATCCCTGGCAAGATTAGTAAACAGTGCAGCATCAAATTTTATGCCATATAGTCTACCAAGTTTTAGTGCATGAGAAGATACCTCCAAAAAACCATATTTCATATCTAATTGAACTGCCTGATCTAAAAATTCACATACATCCTTTGATTCTGGTGTGGTATTGGTGGTCTTTTTAATAATTTTTCCCGCGTGCATCCAACCCAATGTACCTAAAGCAAAAGATTTTCCCAATAACTTATTTACAGCATGAGACAAAATCCATGTAACGGTGCTTTTACCGTTTGTTCCTGTAACTGAACCTAAAAAAAGTTTTTTAAAAGGATAATCATAAAATACAAGAGCTATTTTTCTTAAAGCCTGAAGAGTAGACTTAACTCGAATAATATTAGCATATCCTACGTCCTTTTCAACAACAGCAGCTATAGCTTTATTTTTAAAAGCTTCCTGAATAAAATCATGACCGTCAATTCTGCTGCCTTTGATTGCAAAAAACAAACATCCACTTTTAATTTCTTTAGAATTATAACTAATGCTAGTTACTTGACTGTCTAAGAATTCTTTAGAAGAGTATTCTTTTAGGTTTTCTATTATAATATTTGATTTATCAAAAAGTTCTTTAACAGTCAAATAAACCACTCCCTAGAGGTTTTATAATTTTTAGTACTTCACAATCATTTGTTCATTGACATTGTAGCGATAGCTATCTTCCTAAATAACGGCGCTGCAACAGAACCACCCCAGTGTATACCCACCGGGTTATCAATCAATACACCAATTACATATTTAGGTTTATTAGCAGGGAAAAAACCTATAAAAGAAGCTACATATTCTCCTGGAATATATCCACCCAGTTTTGATGGTTTCTGAGCTGTTCCAGTTTTTCCTGCAACTTCTACTCCATTTATCTGAGCACTTACGCCAGTTCCATTCTGCACAACGCTTATCAGGCACTTTCTTATAAAATCAGCATTACTTTTTTCAAATAGCCTTTGAGGTCTGCCAATATCATCCTCAATAATCTTTAAAGGAACAATCTCTCCTCCATTTGCGATAGCAGAATAATAAGCAACAACGTTCAAGAAGGAAAGTGAAATACCCTGTCCAAATGCCGTTGTTGCCTGCTCAACTGGACCTTTATAATCAGGTAGATGAACATACCCCTTAAGAAAGTTTTCAGAAAAAAGATATTTTTCATCATCACAAAAATATTTTTTTAATAACTCAAAATACTCTTTATTTGGAGCTTTCAAAGCTAAAGAACCAGCACCAATATTGCTAGAATATCTTAAAATATCTTTAATAGTAGATGGACCTGATAAACCCAATCCATCCTCAGCATCAAAAATTCTTCTATTAGCAACTTGTAAATATTTTCCAATATTAACTGTTGTGTCTTTGGATATTATATTGTTATCCAACAATATATTAAATATTATAGGTTTTAGTATTGAACCAGGCTCATATAGGAAATCCCTTGAAATAATTCTATAGTCTTCTTCTGGAAAATCATAAAACTTATCAGGATTTATCCTTGGACTTTGAGCCAAAGTTAGAATTGCCCCTGTTTTAATATCAACTACAATTACAGTTCCTCTTTTTGCTTTATACTCCTTTATACATTCATCTAAGAGACTTTCAGTAAGACCTTGCAACTTAGAATCTATCGTCAGTTTCAATTTTACCGGAGACGATTGCACCAGATTTTCTAATTTATCTATATTCACTATCCTTCCATTAGCATCAAACTCCAAATTCTCTTCTTTCGAAATACTACTTAAATATGAATTATAAAACTTTTCTACACCTTCCAATCCCTGATTATCAGTCCCTACAAAGCCTAAAAGAGGCTCAGCGAGGTCTTTATATGGATAAACCCTTTTTTCTTCCTTTATAAGACCTATTCCCTGTTCTGGAAATTTAGTTAGAATTTCTCTAACTTGCTTTTCAATGTCAAATGGCATCTTTCTATAAACCCAAGTGAAAGGTGCATTTTTATCGAAAATTTTTTTAAGGTTTTCAATTGGTATACCCTTAATCTTTGAAAGTTCATCATATAATTTGTTTCTAATTTCATCATTTTTTATAAGTGACGGTTGTATATACAACGAATAGGAAGGAATTGAAAAAGCTAAAATCAATCCTTCTCTGTCAATAATTTCACCTCTAGGGTTTGATACTTTCACTGTTTCATTTCTTTGTTCTTGAGCATAAGAAATTAATTTTTGTCTATCAATTGTAACAAAATAAAGTTGTTTAAATATAGCAACAAAAAACAAGAGTATCATGATTTTTTGTATATAAGCAATTCTTTTATTTATAAATTCATTATGCGATTGATCTAATGGTTTATTTGGATATACTCTATCTCTGATGGTAAACTCATTCCCCTTTTCAAAGCAACCGATTGCATCACTTTTGCATTAAAAACATTTGCCTCCTCTAAAGTTTTTTGCGTCTTTATTGTTTCTAATCGTTGAATTGAAGTCTTAATACTATCAACTTCATTAGACATTGATATTATATCTGATCTTAAATAAAGACCATAGACCAGAATTAATATTATAAATAAAGAAAACAAAACTATTAAGATGTTGTTCTTAATATTTATAAGAATGTTTTTTAATTCAAAAGTTCTAAGTCCTTTGATACTTTCAATTTCAGAAAAGCTCAAATCATAATCTCTTTTCATATTGCCTCCCATACCCTCATTTTGGCACTCCTAGCCAATGGATTTTCTTTAACTTCACTTTCCAAAGCTATAATAGGCTTTTTTGTTATTACTTTTCCCTTTCCCTCCTTTTCTAAATTTTTAAATGTCCACTTAACAACTCTATCTTCTCCTGAATGAAAAGAAATAACAATTATTCTTCCAAGAGAATTTATATATTTTGTAGCTTCCCTCAAAGTAGATTCAAGATGTTCAATTTCATCGTTTACAACAATTCTTATTGCCTGAAAAATTCTTGTTGCAGGATGCCTTCTACCATATGGATAGATTTTTTTTACAAGTTGGGTAAGATCCATAGTACTTTCAAACAATTTTTCGCGCCTTCTCAGAGATATCATCTTAGCCAATTTTCTTGCTCTAGGCTCATCACCATATTTTCTAAAAACTTCTTCCATTTCTTCCTCGCTTGCACTGTTAAGCCAGTCTGAAGCGGTCAATTTTTCTCTGGGATCCATTCGCATATCTAATTTTTCATCCCCTATAAAACTAAATCCCCTATTTGACTCCTTAATTTGCATAGTGGAAAGCCCGAGGTCTAAAAAAAATAAATCAAATCTACCATAAGGCAAAAGGTTTAAATATTTGGCAAAATTTTCAAATTTATCATTGAAAATAGCAAAGGAATTCCTATTAAAGGATAAAGACAATTTCTCATCTGCTAATTTTACTGCCTCTACATCCTTATCAAATCCTAAAAGAAAACCGCCTGGAAGAATTTTTTTCAAAAAATTAAAGCTATGTCCTCCAGCACCAATTGTACCGTCTATTACTACTTTTCCAGGAGTTAACTTAGAATTTTCTAAAACTTCATTCAGAAGAACTGGAATATGAATATTCTTTGTATAGTTACTCATTTTCTATAAATCTTTTGACAGAATTTGAAATCTTCTTTTTTTGGCTCTCCCACTCCTCAGGATTCCACAATTCAACCCTATCCATTGCACCAATCACTACAACTTCTTTTTGTATATTGCTATACTCTCTTAATTGTTGAGGAAGCAAAAGTCTCCCAGCGCGATCTAACTCATCATCATAAGCGCCCGAAAACAAAAAACGAATTACATCTCTAAGCTTTATATCTGATCTTGATTTTTCTTTCAAATACTCTACGTATTCTTCCCAATACCTTACCGGATAAAGGTACAAACATCTTTCAAAGCCTCTTGTGAGAATAATCTTTGAGGATATCTCATCTCTTAACTTAAAGGGAATAGTAACTCTACCCTTAGAGTCTAAAGAATGTAGATATTCTCCACCTAACATAATTTCTTATCCCACTTTATCCCACTCATAAACACTATTCAACACTCAAATACACATAATGTCAATAATTGAATAAATATCAATTATATTTTTATAAGGATTCATTTCTTTGTATTATTTAGAAAACTGTAATAACTTTTTTAAGATTTTAGTTTAAAATATGAAAGATTAAGAAAATTGGAGGTAATATGCACAGAATTTTATTCAGCTTTGATGGATTAAAGGTATATTCGTGGGGCTTTATGGTTGCTTTAGGAATTATTATTTCAACAATCTTTATCTTAAGAGACGCTAAAAAGAAGAATATCAACCCTGATAACATTCTAAATATTGGTATTGTCAGTATATTTTGCTCTTTAATTGGTGCAAGGATATACTACGTTATAGAACATCACCAGGACTTCGTGAATAACTTGATTAGCGTTTTTTATTTATGGGATGGCGGATTGGTTTTTTATGGAGGTTTAGTCGGATTTGCACTAGCCTTTTATTTTATGGCTAAATATTACAAAATCGATTTACTTACTTTATCTGATTTAATATCTCCCTTTCTACCACTTGCATATGCAATAGGCAGAATTGGATGTTTCCTTAATGGATGCTGCTATGGAATCGTCGCAAAAACTCCTATTTCAGTTGTATTTGCCGATGCCCACGTTCCTGGAGAAAGAATTCCTACTCAGCTGATAGACTCGTTTGTAAGTTTTTTATTTTTTATTTATCTTTACTTTCAAAGAGGGAAAGAAAAATTTAAAGGAGATCTGACTACAAAATATCTAATAATGTATTCTATATCAAGATTTTTAATAGAATTTTTGCGCGATGAAGCAAGAATCTTCTTTGGTCTTACTCATTCCCAGGTTTTTAGCATAATATTATTTACATTTGCTGTTATATTAAGGAGCTATCTACAAAGAAAATCCCTTCAGACCATTTAAATAGTTCTGAAGGGATTTGTCTTCTTAGAAATTCACGTCTAACTGAATATAATATCTTTGGTCTTTATCGATCTGATCTGGATTGAAGGTATAGTAGTAACTATTTACAGAGTCAGTTGAGTATGGTTTTTTGCCCTTCCAATAATCGTAGTTTAGAGTAAGAGTGGCATTATTTGCAACGGGGAAGGTATAGTAGACGTTGTAATAGTCCTTATACTCTGTAGTAACCATTGTATTTAGGTTAAATGGATTGTACCACTTGTTATTCCCAAACCAGAAATCTCCTGTAAGAGAGCCCACTGGAAGAGGAATGGTAGCTCCAACTCTGAATGCTCCTCCATTTACAGAATGTAAACTTGTAAAGCTTGGACCTGTGGCGGTCTGTGCTGGCATATCTGTAGATGTGCCGTTGTAACCTGCCCACATATTTACGTTATACATAGTCCAGTTACCTATTATTGCCCACCAATCATACTTTCCGTATACGCCATTTGGTGCACTTCCCATATACGAAAACTTGTTTACGTTTCCATAGTCTGCCTCTAAACCAAAGGTATTAAATAATTTTGTGCTAAGGTTCAAGATATAGGCATCCTTATCCTTTAAACCGCTTGCTTCACCTGTTGATGTTATAAGCCCGGCATCAAACATCTTTACCCATGCAGCTGAAAGAGATGTAGAGGGAAATATGTTGCTCAGATCAAATATTGCCATAGCGCCTTCTGTGCCTGTATCCATAAACAGGTTGTTGTAATAAGCGCCTGAATCCATAGTAGGAAGTCTACCAAGTACAAAGGTTACAGGATATGGGTTAAGAGTCCAGGTGATGTAAGATCTCTCTACATACAACGTGTTGTTGTCATCATTGTAACCTGTAAGAGAGGCATACAAAGGATTGCTGTTTGAAGAGCCGTCTGAATTAACTCCTGCGTTCTTCTCCATTGTAAGCCTTGCGTTAAAGGATATGTTGTCTGCTACAGGAGCTGATACGTTTAGCCTTATTCTATACTGCATAAACGTATTGTCCTTTTGCTGGGAAAGGTTTGGATCTTGAGCCAACATTGCAGGAGAGGTGTCACCTACTATAAATCCATTTTTAGATGAACCTTCTGTATTAATAAACACGTTTGTTCCAGATGTAGCCATCGGATAAAACGTTCTTTTCTCGCTCCCGAACCTAAACCTTGCATCCCCTGTGAAGTTTACTGTGTCAAGAGCTGCTTTCTTCTCAAGTGCTGCAACTCTGACGTTTAAAGATGCGAGTTCTGACTTAAACTCTTGGGCTAACTTCATAAGCGTTGCGATGTCGTTAGCGTTAAGCTCTATCTTTTGATCCTGAGCGTTTTGACCCTTTTCATACATATCAAGCATTCTTGCAACTACCATTGCCATCTCATAACGAGTGGCAAGTCTCTCTCCTCTAAAAGTTCCATCGCCATAACCAATGACCAATCCCTTTGCTGCTAAATCTTGCACTGCCTTGTATGCCCAAGAATTAGCTGGTACATCTGAGAATGGTCCTGCAAAAGCAAAAGAAACAAAATAAGCAGAAACGAAGAGAAAGCAAAAGGCCGTAAAAAATCTTTTCATAATAACCCTCCCAAGTATTTTTTATTCAATAAAAAAAATAAAAGATTTATCACCTCCTCCAAAAACAAAAAAGTCACAAAGACATATAAAAACATAAGTCTTCGTGACTTAAAATCCTAAATTTAAATTGGTGGGCCCTGAAGGATTCGAACCTACAACCAACGGATTATGAGTCCGCTGCTCTGCCATTGAGCTAAGGGCCCTACTTTCGTGTGATATTATAACCTACTTATACCGAATTAGTCAAATTTAATTATGTAAATCCCAAATATATTCTATGAGTTAATATTCACACTATCCACGATATTATTTTTTAAGCTTTTTTATTTTTCATTTAGATTTTTAATGAAGCAATTCCACCTATTGACAAGATAAATTTTATTATTATAATATTATTAGCACCCAAGAATGATGAGTGCTAATAAAAAAATTAGGAGGTGTTAGTATGCTAAAGCCTGTTAGATCTTTATTAAGGTCATCAGATCCTTTTGAAAGTTTATTTGCTCTGCAGGAAAGGATTAATAAAGTTTTTAACGACTTGCTGCCCTCAACGGAGTTTGAAACTACCTCTCGTTGGATACCTGCAATGGATGTTTATGAAAAAGAAGGAAATATAATTATTGAAGTGGAAGCGCCAGGTCTCAAAGAAGATGATTTAAAGATCAAAATTGAGGATGGCATGCTTACCATTAATGGCGAAAGAAAATTTGAAAAGGAAGATAAAAAAGAAAATTATTATCGAATTGAAAGGAGTTATGGCAGCTTTTCAAGAAGCTTTTCCTTGCCAGATAACATAGAGAAAGATAAAATCGAAGCTAAATATGAAAATGGTCTTTTAAAGATTACCATGCCCAAAAAACCAGAATCTCAGCCAAAAGAAATACCTGTTAACTTTGTTAAAGAAGTAAAGAAATAAAAATAATATTAAGGAATTCAGATATTCCCCCACTTTGAGTGGGGGATTTTTGTATTTTTTTTATATTTTTATAGATTTTTTCCCATACAAGCTCTGTCTTTAAGCATATGTTTTTTCTGTATTTGGTAGCAAATACCAGATGAATATACATTGTAAATACACAGTGTCGCCTGTTCTAATCTCACCTCACTTTTTCATAGACCGAATCATAATTTTCTTATGAAAATTTGTTAAACTATTAAATTTAAACTTAAAGCTATCTGCCAAATTACTATGATTTAGCAAATATGCTTTTGTTTTGAAAATCAACGCAACAATATGAGCTTTCAAATAATAAAGCACCATCCCAAACACTACAAAAAACCTTAAAGGATTTACAGAAAGCTATCAACTCTGCATTTACCAAAAGATAAGCGAATAGCATTCTGTAAGGTAGTTTAATATAACTTACAAAATCCTCTTGCTTTTGCGAGAGAAAAGGTCAAATAATTAGCATAGCATCGCCAAAAGAGTAAAACCTATAATCATTTTCTATAGCATAGCTATAAGCTTTTTTAATTAATTCAATGCCGCCAAAAGCCATAGTAAGCGCTAAAAGACTTGTTTTTGGAAGATGAAAGTTAGTCATAAACATATCCGGGACTTTAAAATTATACCCTGGTAATATTATAGTATCTATATAACCACTGTATGGCTCTAAATTTGTAGACTCGACAGTTCTCATTGTTGTAGTACCAACAACAAGAATTTTATTATTATTCCCTTTAGCTTTCTTAATAGAATCGCAAACATCCTGTGAAATATCTACCCATTCAGGTTCTAATAGGACTTCGCCTTCATTTGAAAGAGACTTAAACGTTCCAGGACCTACATGAAGAGTTATAAATTTAATTAAAACTCCTTTCTCTCTTAATTCTTCTAATAAATTATCAGTAAAGTGAAGTCCAGCTGTTGGCGCAGCAACAGAACCAGGCACATTTGCAAATTTTGTTTGATATTTCTCGTTAAAATCTTTACTAAATTTTTTTACATATGGCGGTATTGGGATCATTCCGAATTCTTCAAGTATTGTATCAATTTCTTCATAAAACTCTATAATTCTCCTACCTTGTGAATCGACATCCTTAACTATCCCAATTTTTTTATTGTTTATAATAATTTCTTTACCCTTTTTTAATCTCTTTCCAGGTTTTGTCATAAATAAACCAGTTTTGATATCAATTTTTTTTATTAAAAGTATTTCAACCTTTGCAGAAGTATCAGTAATTGCATAAAGCCTTGCTTTAATTACTTTAGTATTATTTAAAATTATCAGATCGCCTTTATACAGAAAATTAGGTAAATCTCTCACAATACAGTCTTCGAAACTTAATTTTTCCCTATTTACAACTAGAAGATTTGCGTTGTCTCGAGGTTCAATAGGACTTTGTGCGATCCTTTCATTTGGAAGAAAATAACACAGATCATTCATTAATTCTTTATCAAGGAACAAATCTCACTACCTCCATACCTAAAAAATGATGATAAATGATATTTTTATAATTAATATCAGATTTACCCATCTTAGTAATCATATCCTAAAAATATTCAAAGTTTAAAAAATTTTATCCAGGAAGATTTTAAATTCAGCGATTTTTTTGAACTTCACAAACTATTAGAAAATATTATATATTTATTAAGCATCAAATTTGAAATTTTTAAATCAAACTATATCAATTTTTCTTTTTCTAAAGTATTTGGTATTTTACTAAAAATATCTCTTTAAGCCAATAAAAGTCGTGAATTTTTTAATCAAACTTTTATTTTACTTCAGAGAAATATGCAATTGAGAAAGGTATTAATAATCCTTAAACTTTTGATTAGTTATATAATAAAATATTTATAAAGGATTCAGTGATGAGAAATGAAACAAAGATGATGAAGAAAATAAAGGTTTTAAGCCTTTTATCTTCTAAAGAAATAAAAAAATATGTTTAGCAATATTGTTAGTATTAAGCTTACAATTAACATAGACAAAAAAGGAAAATAAACTCTAATATTTGTTCCTCTGTATTCAAAATCACCTGGAAGCTTTCCAAAAAAGGGCAATTTATCAAACAATAATAAAATCAATCCCATAAAGATTAGTAAAAAACCTATTCCTATAAAAATTTTAGCAAACTCGCTCAAATCTTATCACCTCTTGCTCTTTTTTTAATTAACATATTATATTCACTTATAATACAACCACAATAGTGTTGTCTATATATACCATTTGCTTTAGAAAATTTAATAGAATCCTGATACAAAGGTCTAAAATTTTTAAAAATGTGATCAATTCTATATTTATTAGAAAGTTCTTCAAAACAATTCTTTATAACATCAAGAGGTTGGTAGGGACTTATAGAAAGAGTGGTAGAAAAGGCATCAAAACCTAGATCTTTTGCTAATTGGGCTGTTCTTTCCAGACGTATAAATATACAATTACTACACCTTCTTTCGCTCGAAAAACTATTTATCCACCTTTCAACATCCCAGTCTAAAGAATAAATCACTTCAAAATATAATATCCTTGCAACTTCTTCTAGATTTAGCCTTCTTTTTTCGTATTCTGAAAATGGATGAATATTCGGATTATAATAATAACCAACAAAGTCAAGTCCCTGTGCTCTAAACCAGGAAATCACTCCACTAGCACAGGGGCCACAACAAGTATGTAAAAGTACTTTCATTTACCGAGAAATCTTATTGAATTTTATCAAAAGTTCTTTTAGTTTTTCTAATTCAGGCTTACTAAGCGCTACTAAGGGTAGCCTTGGATTTCCAACCTTAAAGCCTATAAGATTAGTAGCTGCTTTAACTGGTATTGGATTTGTACTGGTAAACATTGCTTTAAAAACTGGATATAGTTTTAAGTGCATATCCTTTGCTTTAGTTATATTTCCATTAACAAAGTCCATAATCATCTCTCTAATCTCAGGACCTACAACATGACTTGCAACGCTAATTACACCGTAACCACCTACAGCCAACATAGGAAGTGTCATACTATCATCACCGCTATAAATCAAGAAATTTTCCTTTACAGAAGTAAGTATCTGGGAAACCTGTTCCGTTGAACCTGTTGCATCCTTTAAAGCTACAATATTATCTATTTCTGAAAGCCTTATTATAGTATCTGGATTTACGTTAACACCTGTTCTACCAGGAATATTGTACAAAATGCAAGGCAAAGACGTTGATTTTGCAATAGCCTTAAAATGTTGATACAATCCTTCCTGAGGTGGTTTGTTATAATATGGGGCTACAAGCAATACTCCATGCACCCCCACGTTTTCAGCAATCTTTGTAGAGTTTATAGCAGTTTCAGTTGAATTTGAGCCAGTTCCAGCAATTATAGTCCCCTTGTGTTTCAATGAATCATAAACTGCTTTAAAAAGTTCGAATTCTTCTTGATGAGTCAGCGTAGGAGACTCACCAGTTGTACCAGCAAGAACCACGCCATCAGAACCATTTTCAAGTAAGAAATTAGCAAGTCTAACCGCTTCATCATAATTAACCTTTCCATCTTCATCAAAGGGAGTAACCATTGCGGTTAAAACTCTTCCAAAATTGACTTGCATGACAAAAACCTCCTTTAAATTTGGAAAGTTATTTTTTGTTTATTAATGACTCGGCAATCTGAACAGCATTCAGTGCCGCACCCTTTCTTAAATTATCTGATACAACCCAAAGATTTAAGCCATTTTTAACTGAAAAATCTCTTCTAATTCGTCCTACAAAAGTCTCATCTTTGTTGGTAGCTATTATAGGCATAGGATATACGTTTTTTGTATAATCATCGTAGAGTTTAATTCCAGGAGACTTAGAAAAAAGATCCCTAACTTCATCTAAATCAAACTCTTTCTCTAGTTCTACATTAACGCTTTCACTGTGAGAATTCAAAACAGGCACTCTAACTGCAGTACAAGTAATTGCCAGATTATCAATGTGCATAATCTTTCTACTTTCTTCGATTACTTTCATTTCTTCTTTTGTATAACCGTTTTCTTTAAAAACATCAATATGAGGGATGCAGTTAAAAGCAATTTGATAAGGAAATTTCTTACAAACTATTTCTTTCCCATTAACTATAGCATCAATTTGATTGTTTAAATCATCAATGCCTTTCTTGCCAGCACCCGAAACAGCTTGATATGTAGAAACTACAACTCTTTTTAAACCATATCTCTTGTGTAAGGGCCAAAGCACCAAAACTAATTGAGCAGTAGAACAATTTGGATTAGCAATTATTCCTTTATTTTTAAAAACATCGTTCTCATTTACCTCAGGAACCACAAGAGGAACATCAGGATCCATACGCCAAGCACTACTATTATCAATTACTACACATCCTCTTTTTGCAGCTTCAGGAGCAAGTTCTTTTGAAAGTTCTCCACCAGCAGAAAATAAAGCTATATTCACGCCCTCAAAAGCTTCAGGTCTTGCTAACTCTACAACAATTTCCCTACCTTTATATAAAAGTCTTTTACCAACAGATTTAGCAGAAGCAAGAGCTTTAACCTCTTCTGCAGGAAAACTTCTTTCCTCAAGAATTGAAAGCATCTTAGAACCCACAACTCCCGTAGCACCGACTACGGCAACCTTTAAACCCATTTTTTACTAAAACCTCCTAATATACTTTAATTGAGTTTATATTTCAGGATCTCTCTGTGACCAAAAATTTGCAAGCATAGAACCTGAAATATTATGCCATACGCTAAAAACTATAGAGGGAAGCGCTGCAATTGGAGTTAAAAATTTCATAGCCAACACAGTACTCAAACCTGAATTTTGCATTCCTACCTCAAAAGATATAGCCCTTGCTTGCTTTTCTGTCATACCAAAAAGATATTTTGAGAACAAATAAGCAAATAAATAACCTAAGCTATTATGCATAACAACAACTATAACAATAGGAATTGCCACCAATAACAACCTATCTCTTGTAACTGCCACAACGGCACTGATAATTAAAACAATAGCAAAAACAGAAATAGAAGGCAAAAAATAAGAAATTGCTTTGGCCCTTTCTGCACCCAGAAATATCCTGATCAAAAAGCCAAGAATTATTGGAACTATAATAATTTTAAATATATCTATAAACATAGCATTTGGATTAATAGGAATCCATGTTCCAGCAAGCCAGTAGTATAAATATGGGGTAACAAAAGGAGAAAGCAAAGTGGTAAGTGAGGATACAGTAACGGAAAGCAATACATCTCCTTTTGCTATCAAGGTCATCACATTAGAAGCAGTCCCTGAGGGGACGCATCCAACCAGTACAACTCCAGCAGCTAATTGATATGGCAGTTTAAACAAAAGAACGATCCCAAAACCTAACAAAGGCATAATAATAAATTGAAGAAGAACGCCAATAATAACATTTTTCGGTTGCTTTATAATCTGACCAAAATCCTTTAAGTCCAAAGTTATACCCACGCCAAACATTATTATCCCCAACAGTATAGAAATATATGGCAACAACCATTTAAAAAAATCAGGATTATAAAATGCTAACAGCGCAAAAATTATAACCCATAAAGTAAAAAAACCTGTTATCCATCTCGTAAATCGATCAGCAACACTCAAATTCTTACCCCCTTTTAAAGGTTTTATGCCTTATGTTTGTTAAATAAGAAGTATAACATAACAAAATATTTTTATCTCAAAACAATTAATTTTCCCGCTTTATTAAACTTATATGTAACCCCTCTCCACTGAAGTTCGTTCTGAAAGATTCCCTGGCAAAAAGCCAAAAGCATAACAAAAAAATAAATAGGCAAGAAGAAAGCTCTCAAAACGAGCTGATTTTCTTCTTTGAAGTCAAACTTTAAAATAAGTATCGAGCCAATAATGATAATTAGAATTGAAGCAATTGTCCAAACCAGATTAGCTTCATACAGTGGGTCTACAAGATCCAAAAGCAAAACAATATATGGAACCAAAAAAGCAAAATAAATAACTCCTGAAGAAATCCAAAGCGGTTTATCCCAAAGTTTTAATATAAGATACCGTCTTCTCCAGTATTCTAAAAACGAAGATAAAGTGGCATCTTCAGGTGAATGCAAAAAGGCTTCAGGAACAAATGAAACGTTTAGATTGGCCTTACTAATTGCACAGGTAAGATCTCTATCTTCACAAACACTTCTTTCCCAAATTTTAACTCCCCCAATTTTCTCGAAATCTTCTCTTTTTATAGCAAAAGCTCCACCCCAGATACCTCTATTAAATGGATTGAGAGCGTGCACTATTCCAAGACTTACAAGTATAGCCCTACCAAAACCAAAAAATGTCTTATTAGGCGGGAAATATTTTGGATAACCGGTTGTAATTGAAATTCTCTCAGATCGAAGTGGAGAAATTAGTTTTGAAATGAAGTCAGAAGAGGGACTGCCATCAGAATCAAGAACTACAAGTATGTCGTATTCCTTACATTTCTGAATTGCCCTTACAATGTTATATACCTTTTGGCTACAACTTTTTGAAATACCAGAGATTATAACGCTTAATTTATTACCATAGTCCTTCTCCAGATCTTTTAAGATTTGATATGCTTCATCCTTCTTTGAATCAACAACAAAGTAAATCTGAATATTATTGTAATCTTGATTTAAAATTGATAAAGCATTTGCTCTGGTGTTTTGCTCCAATCCTTTAAAGGGTGTAATTAAGAGCACTTTTGGGTTAAAGTTAGGATCCACCGGATGCTTTTTTCTTAATTTAAAAAATAGATACACAAAATACCAGCTAATAAAACAAGTTAATATTATAAAATATAAAAACAATATTTACCTCACACCTAGAATAATTTTAAACAGTTATTATTTAAAATTAACTTACAAAATATTATATAACTTTTTCTTAAATTTTTATAACAAGTTATATTATTCTACTAACAAATTAGAAATAGATTAGTGCCATACATATTATTAGTTTTTCTTATATATTTATAAAAAATTAAAATATATAACTAACTATCTCTATTATAAATTTCTAACGCTTAATGGTATTATTATAATAATTTCTATAGTGGAAGGGGTGCAAACTGTGTCAGAAAAAAGCGTTCCATGGTACTTAGAGGTCAACAAAAGCCAGTGGTATTCTCTTTTTGCAGGTTTTATGGGATGGGGACTAGATGCGTTTGATGTTATGCTTTATGCCTTCGCCCTCACAAGTATCATGAAGGAGTGGTCAATAAACACAGCAATACTAGGACTTTTAGCATCTCTTACCCTACTATCTTCAGCTGCTGGTGGTATAATATGGGGCATTATCGCTGACAAGATTGGCAGAAAAAAAGCTTTGATGTCAACTGTATTAATTTTTTCAATTTGTTCGGCTTTAAGCGGTTTATCTCAGAATATCTGGCAGCTTGCTATAGCAAGGACTTTACTTGGACTTGGAATGGGCGGTGAATGGGCTACGGGTGCCTTGCTTGTAAGCGAATCCTGGCCAGCAGAACACAGAGGAAAAGCGATTGGCATTATGCAAAGCGGTTGGGCAATAGGATATTTTTTAGCTGCTTTAGCATCCTCTTTCGTTATTCCAGCATATGGGTGGAGGATGCTCTTTTTTATAGGCATACTCCCGGCTTTATTTATATTTTATGTAAGAAAATTCGTAGATGAACCAAGAATATGGATTGAAAAGACTGATAAAAACAGAACTTTTATTTCATCATTCATTGAAATCTTTAAACCATACCTGCTTAAATTTACAATAATTACCACTTTAATTAGCTCAGCAGTTATGTTTGCCTATTGGGGTTTATTTGTCTGGTTGCCTGGATTTTTAAGCTCTCCAGTAGAAAAAGGTGGAGCTGGACTTAGTATAGTAAAGAGTTCAAGCTTTATGATGCCCACCATGATCGGTGCCTTTTTAGGTTACATTAGTTTTGGCTTTATAGCTGACAGATTGGGGAGAAGACCAACATTTTCTTTTTATCTTATAATATCAGCAATTTTGGTATATATTTATGGACATACAAGAGATGCAAACACATTAATGTTAATTGGGCCCTTTCTAGGATTTTTTGGTTCAGGGTATTTTAGTGGATTTGGAGCATTCATCTCAGAACTCTTCCCAACAAAAGCAAGGGGGGCGGGAGTAGGTTTTACATATAATACTGGAAGAGCGCTAAGCGCTTTTGCACCTACAGTTGTTGGGTTTTTTGCCATTAGTTATGGTCTTGGCGTATCTCTCACTATTACCTCACTTTTCTTTTTCCTCGGCGCAATTCTAATATTCTTTTTACCAGAAACAAAAGGAATAGAATTACAATAAATTTATCAGGGTGCAAAGTTTTGCACCCTTTCAGTGTTTATTCTAAATAATATATCTGCAATAAGAATGAATCTTAGAACTGAATATTCCAAAGCTTATTTTTAGAAATCTTAATCAAACCAATCACATCTTCTTTAACTCTATAAATCATTTAATCTAATCTACATAACTATTCATAGATTTTATTAATTGACTTAAAAGCATAATCATTACATACAAGATTGAGAAAATTTAGAATTGTCTAAGTAATTAGTAAATTTAATTTATTAAAAAATAAGTATTTTTTATTATAAAATATATTTATAAAATATAAAGCAATAAAAAATAGTTTTTATAAATAAATAAATTTCGGTGAGAGGGGCAAAAATGCTTATATGAACAAACAAAATTTAAACATTATATTTGAGAAAATCAAAAGTTCCTGTGTCTTAGAAAGGGGCATTTATAAAAATAACACAGAAGACAAAACTCCCTTAGAAGTTGCTATTATTATGAGATCAATTAATGCCAGACTTATCCTGGTAAATGCATACGTAGATCTTGAAGATGAAAAATCAATAATTTTGGAAAACCTATACGATATTGAGGGGTGTTTATTTTTATTTCAGTTCAAGAAAAATCTTCCTGCCACGTATACAAGCATAACTTCAGTATATCCAAATGCCAATTGGGGAGAGAGGGAATGTTTTGAAATGTTCGGAATTGATTTTATTGATAATAAGGATTTAAAAAATGGACTGCTTCTCACCTCACAAAAAGATGTAAAGGTACCCCTTCTTAAACAGGAAAGAGAAAAGATTTTAATAAGAAAAAATAAACTTCAGGAGGACAAAATTGTCTGAAAATGAAATAAAGAGAGGTTTTTCTCTACCGATTGGGCCCATTCACATAGCCCTCGAAGAACCAGCCACATACACTCTTGAAGCAGAAGGTTCCAAAATAAAGAGCGCTACAATAGATTTAGGTTACGTACATCGCAGTATCGAATATCTGTCTGCAACCAAAAATTTCTGGCAAGTAATCCCACTTGTAGAAAGAGTTTGTGGAATATGAAGTATGTCCCATCCAATGGCCTGGGTCCAGGCAGTAGAAAAACTTGGAAATGTTAACGTACCACCAAGGGCTAAATGCTTAAGAACAGTAGTTAGTGAGCTTGAAAGAATTCACTCACACCTTCTTTGGGCAGGAATAGCAGCACATGTAATTGGTTTTATAAGCGTATTTTATTTAATATGGAATTCGAGAGAAAAGGTTAAAGACCTAATGGAATTAACCACCGGGCATAGAGCAAACTATTCATTTAATACAATTGGTGGAGTAAGAAGGGATATTACAGATTTAGAATCAATTTATAAGACATTAAACGAAATAGAAGATAACTGTAAATCATTTATTGATGTAGTTATGAATGATAAAACGATTGAACTCAGAACTAAGGGGGTTGGAATCCTCACAAAAGAAGATGCAATTACATATTCAGTCGTAGGACCTGTCGCAAGGGCTTCGGGAATATCACAAGATATTAGAAAAATTGACGAGCCAGGAGCTGCCTACGACATGATTGACTGGCAAGTAATCGTCTCTGATGGCTGTGATGTCTTTGCAAGAGTAGAAGTAAGGCTCTTAGAAATTCTGGAAAGCATAAACATTATCAAAAAACTTCTAAAAATTATGCCAGATGGCCCGATTGCTAAAGAAATTAGACCAATAATTCCAGAAGGTACAGCAGTAGGTAGGCATGAGGCACCAAGAGGCGAAGACGTTCACGTTCTTATCTCTGATGGTTCAGATGTCCCATTCAGGCACAAGATTAGAGCCCCAAGCTTTGTCAATCTTCCAGCCCTCTCAGCAATGCTGCCCAATAACGATTTGGCAAATGCTACATTAATAGTTGCCAGCGTAGATCCATGTCTCTCATGCACTCAAAGATAGGAGGAAAATGTGAGACTTAGAATAGACCAAAAAAAATGTATTGGGTGCCTCAAATGCATGGATGCATGCAGGAAAATAAATAATTCACCTGAACCAAGGATTTTTATATCGAAGAATGAATCTACAGAAAGCTACAAAATCACATATTGCACAATGTGTGGAATATGTGAAAAGGTTTGCCCTGTAAAAGCTATAGATAGAAAAAAGGGAGTAATTGATATAAATCCTGATGCATGCGTTGGCTGTAAAACTTGCTACTATATGTGCCCATTTGGGGCAATTGAAATGATATCAAGACAAAGCACACATTATGTAAAAATAATAGCTCAAAAATGTAATCTCTGTGAAAAAAACAACTTTGTTGCTGTGTGTGCTCAGGCCTGTCCAACAGGGGCAATCGTACAAATAGCAGCAATTTCTGCAGAATAAGAGTAAAGGAGGAGAAATTTGATAGACAAAAATTTTATAATTTTTCTAAGCATAGGAATTCTTTTTTCTGGAAGTATAATCTCTTTCTTATTTTATAAAATAAATTCGTGCAAGTTTCATGGATCTATTTCGATAATTACTTCTTTAATCTCCTTTTTAGCTATAATTTACCTTTGTATAAATTTTATTAACTATCCTTTTTCAACCAGTCCCTTCAGTCAAAACCTTTTCAACATCATTAATTTAAATTTAATACTAAGAGCTGATGGTATCAACTTATTTTTTGCACTTTTTGGATCCTTTATTAGTTTTTGCGTTTGCATTTATTCTTTTGAATATATGTCCCATGAAAAAAATGGAATGGGCAGATTTTTTGGATTTATGCAGCTCTTTATTGGAGGATATCTTGGAGTAGTATTGAGTGATAATTTAATTTGGACATATGTTTTCTTTGAACTTATTGGACTTTGTTCTTATCAATTAATTGGCTTTTGGTATGAAAGAGATCTTTCAAGCTACTCTGCAAAAAAGGCATATCTTATGACACACATTGCTGGATACGGGCTGTTACTTGGCATTATTGCTATTGCATATTGTACAAACGGAAACCTTATTATCTCAAAACTTGAAGGAAGTAATTTTGGCATATATATCAATCTAATTCTTATGGGAATATTAATTGCATGTATGGCAAAGTCTGTTCAATGGCCGCTTCACACGTGGATACCCTTCGCCATGAACACTGTAACTCCTGTCAGCGCACTTTTACATGCTGCATGCCTTGTTAAGGCTGGCGTATATATTCTTGTAAAGACGTATTTGATATTATACCCCTATCCCTTCCCATGGAACGCACTGATAGTTACTGTAGGCTCGTTAACATCACTAATTGGCGTAATGTATGCACTAAAACAGACAGAGATAAAAAAACTTCTTGCCTTTCACACCGTATCTCAAATTGGATATATGGTAGCAGGAATCGGACTTGGAACCCCCCTTGGGATTGCAAGCGCACTTTTTCACGCACTTAATCATGGGCTATTTAAATGCACTCTATTTTTATGCTCTGGAATAATACAAAACGCTACAGGCAGCAAAGACCTTACAAAAATGGGTGGGCTTTTTAAAAAACTTCCATTTACAGCTGCCCTCTTTCTTATAGGATCGTTTTCAATATCAGGCGTGCCGGGTTTTAATGGATTTATAAGTAAATGGATCTTTTATTATGCAGCAATTCAGGCAAATTATCCATTTGCTGCGGCTATTGGTCTTATTGCAAGCACTCTTACCCTGCTTTCTTTCATAAAGGCATCTTCAACAGCCTTTTTTGGATTCCAAAAAGAAGAATTTAAAAATATACAAGAAGGCAAATATAAAATTGAAATATTCTCAATTTCCCTGCTCGCAATTTTTTGCATACTAATTGGAATATTGCCACAATTTTTGATTTCCTATCTTCTTGTTCCAGCTCTTCATAGCCTTAACTTAAATTTAAACCAGGAAATATTCAACTTTAACCTGGGGGTCTTGTTATCCTCTGGAGGAGGCTACCTTGCAAGTTTTACAGCTATATTCGCAATAATAGCTATTTTTATACCTATCATAATAATTTTCGTCTCAAACAAAAGCTTCAAGAGAGTTCAAAGCTTTACCGGTGGAGAAGTAAAAATTAGCTCATTAAAAAGTATCAATGCATTTGATTACATATTCGATGTTGAAAGTCTTTCAAAAAACTTTTATAGATTTACAGATTCTGACAAGTGGTATGACTTTTCAAATGATTTGTTAAAAACTGCATTTGAAATTATATATATACCTATAAGGTGGCTTGAAAACGAGATGTGGCTGGTAATGAGTATGGTTTCAATGATAATAGTAATAGCTTTTGCTCAATTAATTAAATGGTAGGCAAGGAGATGTTAATTTGTTATTAATATCTGATTTATTTTTAGCAATATGTCTAATATTACTCTCTAATACAAAAAATAAAATTATAAGATTCATATTAGTTTTGATTACATTTTCTTCATTAGGATATGATCTAATTAACTTTGAAATTTTTTCACCCTTTGACTTAAAATCATTTTTTATAATAACTATATTTATCGTCTCTACTTTGATTTCTATCATATTGTCAGTTAAGGATTTCGAGAAATCAGTCTCACCTTTATATATCATAGCTTTCATTTTTCAGTTATTTGCACTCTTAAATCACGATGCATTGCTTTATAGTATTGTGTTGGAACTCTTAAGTTTAATAGCATTTGGCTTTTTATTTATGACAATCAAATCTTTCAACTCTTATAAGATATATTTTATTGTTAACGTAATATATTATTTACTTTTTATTTTAAATACCACTAGTTTTATTCCATTTATTGGTTTTCTAGCTCTAATTGCAATATCTTTAAGGTTAGCTGCCACACCATTTCACTGGTGGCAACCAAAATTCGTTAGCATCACAAATCCTATAATATCATCAGCAGTTGTATGTGTCGGAGAAGTAATAGACTTTTACCTACTGTTCTTCATATTGCAAGAAGTTAAGTCGATATCATTTATAACATATCAAGATCTAAACAATATGCTGTTCTTCATGGCAATATTATCAATTATTGTCGGAGCAATAATGGCATACCTTGAAAAAGATCTAAAAAGACTTCTCTCTTATTCGACAATTGATGATACGGGCTACTTTCTTTTAGCGCTTGCAATTGGAAATAGTTTAGGATTAATCGCAGCCGTAATAATATTAATAAATCATTCCGTTTCAAAATTTGGACTATTCGTTATAACTGACAAAATTGAAAACATTTTTTACACCACAAATATGTCAGATTTAAGCGGCATTGCAAAAAAATATCCCTTTTTATCAATAACATTTTTGATTTTTTCACTTAGCCTTATAGGTGCGCCTTTTTTACCTGGTTTTTCTGGCAAATTATTACTTTATCAGGCAGCTTTTGATAAAAGCTTGTTACTTAGTATCTTTCTAATTATTGCAAGCTGCTTAACTCTTATTTACTACATCCGTGCCTATCATAAAATTTTTTGGGGAAGTGAAGAAAGCATGGCAAGAAATAAGATGAGTTTTGTAGAAAAATTTGCTACGAATGTCTCGCTAACAATTTTATGTATAGCAATTTTATTTTTTGGTATATACCCAAACTATTTAATAAACGTCATCAATAACTTGATTAAGGTGGTACACTGAAATGATTTTTAAAATTGGAAGAAGTAAATCACCCTGGCTGTTTCATCTAAATACAGGCTCTTGCAATGGCTGCGATATAGAAATTATAGCCCTCTTTGCATCAAGATACGATGTAGAGAGACTTGGCTGCAAATTAGTTGGCAGCCCAAAACATGCAGATATATGTCTGGTCACTGGCCCTGTAACAGCAAGATCTAAGGAACCTCTTTTAAGAATATACGACATGCTGCCAAACCCAAAGGTAGTTGTGTGCGTTGGCACCTGTTCTATAAGTTCAGGAGTATTTACAGACGGATATAGCATAGTAGGTCCTGCTCATAAATTGATTCCCGTAACCGCTTATGTCGGAGGATGCTCTGCTCATCCTAAGAATATATTTCTGGGATTACAAAAAGCAATAGAGGTTTTTAAGGAGGGAAGATGATCTCATACATACTTTCAATTTTGATCTTTCCTGGTTTTCTCTTTTCATTCTTGCTTGGAGGTCTTATGGACTCATTTAGAAGAAAGTTAAAGGCAAAAATGCAGCTTAGAATTGGTCCTCCACTGACACAGGGTTTCTACGATATTATAAAGTTATTTAGCAAAGAAACCTTAATCCCAGAAAATATGCCATGGGTTCTATATTTTATACCCCCAATTATAGGCGTAGTTTCCATATCAATTGCGCTCTCTCTTTTTCCTATTCCATTACCCTTTGTCAAGTTTAACTCCCACAAAATACCATTTGATCTAATAGTGATATTCTATCTCTCTGAAGTGCCTACTATTTGTTATCTTTTATTTGGATATTTTACAAATTCTATATTTGGTCAAATAGGAGCGTCAAGAAAGGCCCAACTTCTTTTTGCATACAACGTGCCAATGATATTGATCATTACGGCACTAGCTTTTAGCGTAAATGGATCCCCAACTTTCAATTTATTTGACCTTGCTACAAAGGGTTTAAATACCACATCAATCTTTTTAAAAATCATATTTATTCCGATATTCATTTTATGTTCACTTGCGAAGCTAAAGCTTAATCCCTTTTCAATACCAAATGCTGAACAAGAAATATTGGAGGGACCTATGGTAGAGGCAAGCGGACCAGCTCTAGCACTTTTTGAAATCTCGCATTTTATGGAGTGGGTTATTTTGGGATTTTTATTTTCTTATCTATTTTTACCAATATTTATCATACCAACAAATCTTATATTAATCTCAATAATATTAATTTGCTTTGTATTCGCATCGCTGCTCTCATTATTAGAAGCCGCAACAGCAAGAATTGAGCTCAGTCAGGCAATTAATATATTTGTAAAGTTTACCTGGCCAATTTCTATATTAGGGCTTTTATTAGCATTTTTCACACATGTTTAAATTGTATATTAGAAAGGAGACGCCATGCTTCCACTGATAAGAATCTTAATTGAGAATATTTTTAAACCGCCTATAACAGAAGAAATATCGGCTGCTAACTTACCAGAGCATCCAGGAGGTTTTCATGGCTATCCAGAACACGACCCCAGCAGGTGTATTGCATGCGGTATATGTCAGTACTTTTGCCCGGCAAAGGTTATAAAAATATCACAAATAGATGACAAAATGAATTATCACATGGACCTAGATCAGTGCACCTGTTGTGGACAGTGTATAGATTATTGCCCTACCAATGCAATAAAACATAGACCAAACCCATACTTTGTTGCTACCAATCTCGATGATTTTAAGGTCGATCATCAAATAAAACTTATAAAGTGCGCAAAATGTGGCGCATTTATACCGGATATGACGTTAATAGCACACAAATTGTTTGGTGAGGGAAAACCAGTCCCAAAACATTTGACTATGTGCCCTAAATGTAAAAGAAAACCATAACAAGTACTATATATAATCAATATCAATCTAACTACTTTTCAATAACTTCCGAATCACGATAATCTTTTAAGCTAATATCTTCAATAATCCAATTAAAGCGCGAAGAGGTTAAAAAAGAAACTTTCTCTAATAGAGCTAGAAAACGTTTTATATAGAGATCTCTAGCAAAAATTACTACTAAAACAATCAAAACCCAAAAAACACAGGCACTAACCCCCCAACCAAAAGAAGCAAACCTCTTTACAGCAAAAAATAAGCTACTTAAAATAAGCAATACATAAACTATCGAAACAGACAACATAATCTTTCTCACTATTTTTACAAAAATATTCAAAACCCTCCACCTCCAAAATTTCTTAAGTAATTATACATCAAATTTATTCCAAAAATAAACTATTTTAAGTCTACGTTTTATTTACAAACGTATATAGATCTTAGCAGATTAGCTACAAAATCCTTAAACCCCAATGGATGGATATGAAGATATGATGCCATAACCCTTTTATATACCACGCCATCGAGTTTATTCATTATGCCATTTCCCCTAAGAACTTTCATAGAAAATTTAATATCAGTACTTCTACTGATCGAGACACTACTGTGATGAAATTCATGTCCTTTTATTCTTATCCCCTTTCTGAAAAATGGGTTTTCTTCAAATACCTCAACTTCTTCATAACCATGTCCAACAGGTTTTTTATCCATATGGATGCCAAATGGCAAAAGTCCTACCATATTATATTTATTACCGTCGTTTTCAATAAAGTCAGATAAATACATTAACCCACCACATTCAGCATAAATTGGATAATTGTTCTCACCAAATTCTTTAATAGATCTTCTTAGCGAATCATTTTTTTCAAGCTCTTTAGCAAAAACTTCAGGAAAGCCACCTCCAATATAAAGCACATCTATATCTGGAAGGTGCTTATCTGCTAAAGAGTTTATAATTTCTATTTTCGCACCTAACTTTTTCAAAAAGTCAAATACTTCAGGATAATAAAAGGAAAACGATATGTCCTGAATTATACCTATCCTAACATCAAATAACCTTTCAAAGTTAACAAGATCGCCTAATACTTCGCTGCTTACTTCATAACTCTTGGTTATATTAAAAAACAGGTCCCAATTCATATGTTCATTTACAGCATCAGCAAAACTATCAATCACAGAATTTAATTCCGATCTTTCTTTGGCAGGTATCAAACCTAAATGTCTATCTGGAATAGATAATCTTTTATCATCTTTTGGAAAAGAGGCTAAAACCTCCGGCAAATTGTAGTGCTTCAGTGCGTTAATAATTAAATTTTTTTGTCTATCTCTTGCCACTTTATTCAATATTATGCCTCTAATATCTATTTCTTTATCAAACTCAACATACCCTTTTATAAGTGCAGCGCTGCTCCTTGTTATTCTTTGAACAGGCAAAACAAATATAATAGGACTATCTATTATTTTTGCAATTTCAGCAGTTGAGCCGGTACCTAAATAGTCAATCCCATCATAAAGCCCCATTGCACCTTCAACTATGGCAATATCTGCGTCAATAGAACTTGTTATAAAAGATCTTAAAACTGTTTCTTTATCCATCATAAACAAATCTAGATTCCTACAGAATCTTCCTGAAGACATAGAAAGCCAGCTGGGATCTATAAAATCAGGTCCTTTTTTAAATGTTTGAACCTTATATCCCTTTCTTGAAAGCGCACGAGCTAGACCTATTGAAAAGGATGTTTTACCAGAACGACCAAATGGAGCAGATATTAAAACTTTTTTAAAACTTTTATTCACTATAATAAAACCTCAATCGCATTACTTTTACATATTCTTTCGCACCTTTTACAAGCATTACACCTTGATAAATTAACAAATATCGGCCTGAAAAAACCATTTAAATAAATTACCCCTTTAGGACAAATTAAAGAACACTTTCCGCACTTATTACACCTATCAGAGATGAAAGAAATAGATTTTGTAAGAATCATAAAATTACTTTTATCATTCACCTATGTTTTTCTTATCTTTAGATATAAAATCTAAAAATGATTTTAATATAATCGAGCTTGCAATTTCATGAACTTTATCTTTATTCCTATTTCCTAAAATCTTTTGAAGTTTTAGCGCTTCTTTAGTAGAATATCTCTCATCAAAGAGTATCACTCTGACCCCTATAGTTTCTAACTTCTTCTTCACTTTAAGAATTGATTTAGATGACGTAAAAGGAAAATCTGTTCTTAAAGGATCACCAAGAACTATTGTCTTTATATTTTTTTCCTCAACAATTTGTTTAATCATATTCAAATCTTTATCCCAGGTAGTTCTAACAATAGTGCCTATAGGAAATACAATCCTTTCCTCAGGATCGCTTATACTTAACCCCAGATGAGTTACTCCCCAATCAATTCCAAGATATCTCAAGATTACTACCTCTCGAATAGATATGTCTAATATGCTTTATGACTATATTATATTGATCAGTCAATCCCGCTAACTCCAAAAACTTTGCATAACTTTTCAAAATACCTATATTATTTGGTTCTATTGACAGTGCCTTTTGGTAAGCATAATTAGCGCTATTATAATCATTTCTCAATTCATAATCCTTAGCCATATAATACCAGCTATAAACATCCAACGGATCTTTATCAATACAGATACTGAATGCGCCAATACTTTGAGAATAATTACCATCTAAATAATACTTTACTCCCTCTGCGAAAAAATACTCATTTGAGTTCATCAAAGATACAGGCGCAGAACTTAAAATCCTTTCAATCAATGGCTTATCTAGACTAAGAGCTGCTGATTTAAGATTCATCTTCATTATATTATCGCTATGATTAGTAAAAGTATGAGAATATTCTATAGCGCTCTTATAAAGCCCACTACCTATCATAGTTTCCATAATATATTCATGAGTTTTATCCCCCAAGCTTGCAAAAGACTGTCCACAAAAAAATATGGAAAAACAAGCAAGTAACAAAAAGATTTTTTTGTAAGACATCTTCCATCCCTCCTTTTTTAAAACGCTATTCTTTAACCCTCAGTTTTTCTAACAGATCATAAATTATCTTATTAGATATCTCTGGAGAAGCCTTACCTTTAGTCTCTCTCATAAGTTGACCAACTAGAAATCCTATTGCATTCTTTTTTCCTTTAAAAAAGTCTTGAACAGCTTTTGGATTATTTTCTATAACCTTTTTAGCAGCATTAATTAAAAAATCCTCATCTGAAATTTGTTTAATGCCAAGTTTTTCGATAATATTCTTTGGAGATTCTTTCATATCAAAAACTTTTTCAACTACTTCCTTCGCTTGTCTGATACTTATCGTCTTTGAATCAATGAAGTCTAAAATTTCTTTCAAATATGAAGGTTCAAAAACTTTACTATCAGGTTGCAATTTTTTTTCGTTCCAAAAATAAGTCAAATCTCCTAAAATCCATTTCACAGCTTCTCTAGGTGAACAATTACATTTCACGCAATCGTCGAAAAAGTTAGCCAACTTTAAATCAGAAACTAAAACAGCAGCATCACTTTTATTAATACCAAATTCATCAATAAATCTAAAATATTTTTTTAATGGAAGTTCAGGTATATTGCTAGATATACTTCGTATTTCTTCATCAGAAATAACAACAGGAAGCAGGTCAGGATCTGGAAAATATCTATAATCGTGAGCTTCTTCTTTAGTTCTCAAAGAATGAGTTGTTCCATCACGTTCATCAAAATGTCTTGTTTCTTGAATTATAGTTCCACCCGAATTCAAAATTTCTGATTGTCTAATGATTTCGAATTCCAGTGCTCTTTCAAGAGATCTCAAAGAGTTCATATTTTTAATTTCAACTTTTGTCCCAAAAGTACCATCAGGATTTTTTAGTGAAATATTTGCATCACAACGCATTGACCCTTCTTCCATATTCCCGTCGGAAACGCCAAGATATCTTAAAATATTCCTAAGCTCCGACATAAAAAGTCTGGCTTCTTTAGGAGAAGATATATCAGGTTCAGTAACAATTTCCATCAATGGAGTACCTGCTCTATTATAGTCCACCATACTCTGTTCCGATTCCATAATATCTCCTGCATGAACAAGTTTGCCAGTATCTTCCTCTAAGTGAATTCTATGAATCCTTACCCTTTTTAACTCATCGTCACAAAGAAATTCAAGATATCCATTTCTACAAAAAGGAAGATCATATTGAGAAATTTGATAATTCTTAGGCATATCAGGATAAAAGTACTGCTTTCTATCAAATTTTGAATATCTCGAAATTGTACAATTGAGAGCTAAACCGCTCATTATCGTAAAGGCAATTGCTTTTTTGTTGGGAACTGGCAAAGACCCTGGTAAAGCCATACATACAGGGCAAACATTTGTATTAGGATCATCGCCAAAAGAGGTTCTGCATCCACAAAACATTTTTGTTTCAGTTTTTAGTTGGGCATGAATTTCCAAACCAATTACTACATTATTGCTCATAAACTTATATACCTCCTAATTGAGGCTTGGTTTCAAAATTTATAATTGATTCCAGCTGATCTGCGAAGTTTAATAATTCATTATCATTAAAAGGCTTCCCAATAATCTGCAATCCAATTGGTAACCCTTTATTATCACATCCAGATGGAATAGAAATACCAGGAAGACCAGCAAGATTCACAGGAATAGTAGCAATGTCAGATAAGTACATAGAAAGGGGATCGCTTGTCTTATCACCCTTTTTAAAGGCTGTAGTTGGTGAAGTTGGGCATATTAAAAAGTCATATTCTCTAAAAGCTTTCTCAAAGTCATTTACAATAAGCGTTCTTACCTTTGAAGCCTTTAAATAATAGGCATCATAATAACCGCTCGAGAGAGCATAAGTGCCCAACATAATTCTTCTCTTTACTTCGCTTCCAAATCCTTGTCCTCTCGTTTTTGAAAAGGTTTCATTTATATCCTTGCCTTTAACCCTTAGTCCATATCTTACGCCATCAAATCTAGCAAGATTTGAACTTGCTTCAGAAGTGGCTACCAGATAATAAACAGGTAAAGAATATTTTAAGTGAGGCAAAGAACACACATCAACATATATATTCTCAGATTTAAGAAGTTTTATAACATTGCTTAAAGAATTTAAGACTTCAGCATCAAATCCTTCTGCTTCATAAAGTTCTTTTATAACGCCCACTTTATATTCCTTTATACTTTTATCCACTGGAATAAATTTGTAAGGGTGTGAAGTAGAGTCCATATCGTCTTTCCCGCTCATAACTCGAAAAGCAAGTTCTACATCCTTAACCTTTATTCCGAAAGGACCTATCTGATCCAAAGAAGAGGCAAAAGCAACCAGGCCGTATCTTGAAACAGTTCCATAGGTTGGCTTAAATCCTACCACGCCACAAAAAGAGGCAGGCTGTCTTATAGAACCACCTGTATCTGAACCAGTTGCAACAGGAACAAATCTTGCTGCCACAGCAGAAGCAGATCCCCCAGAACTTCCACCAGGAACTCTTTCCAAATCCCACGGATTTGAAGTGGTGAAAAATGCAGAATTTTCAGTAGAAGATCCCATTGCAAATTCATCAAGGTTAGTTTTTCCTACTATAATTGCTCCTGCATCAATTAGTCTTTGAACTGCAGTAGAAGTATATATTGGTATAAAATTTTCAAGTATTTTAGAGCTACACGTGGTTTTAAAACCTCTAAAACACATGTTATCCTTAATAGCCACAGGAATCCCCCAAAGAGGTTTGGAATCCATTTCGTCAAATCTAAGAGATTCTGCTACTTTATAGGCATATTCTTCGGTAAGCGTAATAAAAGAATTTATTTTTGGATCATATAATTTTATCCTCTTAAAAACAAAGTCTAATAGCTCTTTTGGAGAAAGGTTTCCTTTCTTATATTCACTCTTGAGAGAGTTAATTGTGAGTTCATTAATTTCCATTTTTCTCCTCCACGATCCTGGGCACCAAAAAGTAAGTTAAAGTCCTATCAGGAGCATTTGATAATATTTCCTCAACAGGAAAAGACTTCTTTACAATATCTTCCCTAAAAACATTATTTATTGGAAAAGGATGAAAGGTAGGTTCTACATCATCAGTATTCACGTCGTTTAAAGTAATAAAATAATTCAAGATTTTACCAAGATCTTCTTTTAGGCTCTCAACTTCACTATCCTTTAATTCTAATCTTGCAAGATTGGCAACATGTAGTATTGTCTCTTTGTCAATCAAAACAATCCTCCTTAAAAGTTTATTTAAAAACTTAAAGATATTATCTGTGTAAAAATAAAGTTACACTCATTATATACCAGGTAGCAGGCAAAAAAATGATTTGAGATAAAATTAGAGATCCTAAAATTCTTGTAAAGAGGAGTAGATATACCATAGACTCAACGTTATTGTAAGTCCTTCTTTTGTGCAAAGCGTCATCAGTAATTAGTGCTGCAGTAGGATCGACAACAAAAGCCATTAATATAGTAGCAAGACCATTTACAATTCCAGAAAGTTGAGTAGCTGTCACTCTATAAGCAGCAAGGTGTGCTCCAGCAAACAGTGATGACATCACTCCAACTGTATATACGGCAACAACCACAATATTAAAAAAAATAAACTTTTTTGGAATTCCTTTAAAATCAAAATCTTCAAACCTCTTTATGAACTTTACATTAGCAAAATCCCTTGAAACAAGTTTAATATTTTTAAAGCTTAAAAGCTTAAAAAGGGCCATTGGAACTGATCCGGTTTCCTCAAACCATAAAATTATTCTTGAGAAAAAAGCAACAGAATATGGTAGTAATATTATTGCCAGAATATCTCCAAGTGCGCCGCAAAAGATAACAGCTCTAAAATTATTTCCCAATGTATCAATCTTACCTGTCAATACCGCCGAATCAACAAGTACGCCTAAAAGAGGAGCTTGAAACATATTTGACATCCTTGAAACCAGAGCGATTATATTATAGAAGGATAAAGAAGTAGTAATCTTACCTGTTCTTAAACCCGCTAAACGTAGCGCAGAAGCTGTAGCCTCCGAAAGGTGAATCGAAAAATCAAAAAACATTATTAAAAAAAGCAATTACAGATCCTTTAACTTTTCTTGAAGAACTTTATTTTGTTCACGGATATTTTTCTTCATATCTTCAGAAGCCTTTAAAAGCTTGCTCTTGATATCAGGATATTTAATTGACAAAATTCTCATGGCAAGATAAATTGCGTTTTTTACATTTCCAAGTCCAACTGTTGCAACAGGTACTCCCGAAGGCATCTGAACAATAGAAAACATTGAATCCATACCCGAAACAGGAGAATTCGTTAAAGGAACTCCTATAACAGGTAGAGTAGTTACAGCAGCTAATACACCAGGGAGGTGAGCAGCAAGGCCAGCAAAAGCAATAATTACTTCTGTACCTCTACTTTCTGCTTTTTTTGCCCACTCTATAGTTTCTTCTGTGTTTCTATGAGCAGAACTAACAACAAGTTCAAACTTAAGGTTAAACTTTTTAAGTTCCTTGATTGCAGGAATAATTGCTTCATAATCATTGTAACTTCCAATTACCAAAGAAATCATAAACCTATGTCCCTCCTAAAATGCATACCTTCGAAATTTATATACTTAATCGAACTGTAAGCCTTATTTCTTGCTTCTTCAAAGGTATCTCCCATACCTACTACGTTCAAAACTCTACCAGAAGAAGTAAAAAGATTATTTTTGTCTCTTACTACCCCTGCATAAAAGATTACAACGTCCTCATCCTCAAAAATTCTTTCATCAATATTTATTCTCTTTCCTGTCTCAGGATTATTTGGATATCCCTTTGCAGTCAGAACCACTGACAGGGCTTTTTTACTTGAAATTTTTGGTTCAGGTATTTTTTCGTTTTTTGCTACGACATACAAAAGTTCTGAAAAATTAAGAATTCTTGGAACAAGTACCTGTGCTTCAGGATCGCCAAACCTGCAATTGAATTCTAAAATCGACGGCCCTTCTTTTGTCAACATTATTCCAAAATATAAAACCCCTTGGTAAGAGATATTTTCCTTTCTCAAAGCTCTGATTGTAGGTTCAACAATATTATTTTGAATTTTGTTAATTTGAAATTCAGGTAGATCGTCAACAGGCGAATATGAACCCATACCCCCTGTATTAGGACCCTCATCAAAATCGTTTAACCTTTTATAATCTCTTGCATTATCCAAAACTACATGGCCTTTATCATTAATTAACACAAAAAGAGATAGTTCCTTCCCTACCAAACACTCTTCTACAATTATGTATTTGGAGGCCTCAGGAAAGTTATTTTTTAGAAAACCTATTGCCTCAAGAGCCTCTTCTTTCTCATGAGCTACTATTACTCCCTTTCCAGCTGCAAGCCCATCAGCTTTTATAACAACAGGATACTTACAATTATCAAAGTGCTTTATTAAGGAACCTTCGTCTTCATATATAACAAAGTCAGCAGTTGGAAGGTTGTTTCTCTTCATAAAAGATTTTGCAAAAACCTTACTTCCTTCCAGCTTTGCACCTTCCCTACCTGGCCCAAAAACCCAGAAGCCTTTTGATCTCAAAAAATCAGCAATTCCTTCGGTAAGCGGTTTTTCAGGGCCTACAACTATAAGGTCTACTCCTGCAACCTTACAAAAAGACTCTATCTCATCTTTTGAGAGAATCTTATTTATCCAGTTTAAAGACGTACCACCATTTCCTGGAGAAAGGAAAACATCCTTTCCTTCCTTTTTAAGACGCCAGGCAATCGCGTGTTCTCTTGCTCCACTACCAATAACTAAAATCGAACCCACATATACCTCCCAACTAAAAATATATTAATTCCTTTAAAGACCTCTTGGTTTTTTACCTAAATGTCATATTTTAATGATAAAAATGTCTTCTGTGAGTAAATACCATAGGTATCCCAAGCCTATCGGCCTCTTCAATCACTTCTTCATCTCTCCTAGAACCACCAGGTTGAATAATTGCCTTGATACCATATTCTCCTGCAAGAGTTATTGAATCTTTAAATGGGAAAAATCCATCAGAAGCAAGACTGGCTCCAATAGATCTTTCCTGCGCTCTCATTCCAGCAATTCTTACAGACATTACTCTACTTGACTGGCCAGCGCCAGCACCTACTAATTGGCCATCTTTTGCAAAAACAATTGCATTCGACTTAAAGTTTCTACATAATTTCCAGGCAAAGATTAAATCTTTCATTGTCTTTTCATCTGGCTTTACCTTAGTAACTACTTCTAGGTTATCTATTTTTAAAAAGTCTTCAGTTTGAAGCAAAAAACCAGCCCCAACTTGTTTTATGTTATAATTCCAATTAGTTCTTTTGGTTGAACCTCTCAAAATTCTTAAATTTCTTTTTTCCTGCAAAATTTCAAGAGCCTTTTCGGTAAAATCAATAGCATATACTACTTCGTAAAAGTTTTTATAAATTTCTCTAGCCAAAACTTCATCAACTACACCATTTATAGCCACTATACCACCGAAAGCCGACTCTTTATCACCTTCATAAGCCTTAATATAGGCAGTCAAGAGATCATCAGCAACTGCAAAACCACACGCTTGATTATGCTTTATTATTACAACTGCTTTCTCATCTATAAAATCATAAAGAAAGCGTAAGGCCGCATCTATATCTACAATATTATTAAAAGAAAGTTCCTTTCCGCTTAAAAACTCAGCATCAAGTGGATATCCATCTTCAGTTTTATAAAGAAAAGCTTTCTGATGAGGGTTTTCCCCGTATCTAAGGCTTTGAACTCTCTTGCCTGTAAGGGTAAATTGTTCCTGGAATAGATCTTCTGAAAGATACGCTGCTATATGAGAATCATAGGAGGCAGTGTGTTGAAAGGCTTTAGCAGCAAGATATTTTCTATACTCAAGTGTCATTGTATTGTTTCTCAAAAGTTCAATGGTCTTTTTATAATCGTCTGGATCCACCAAAACAAGTACGTCTTTATAATTTTTGGCAGCAGCCCTAATAAGAGCTACTCCTCCAATATCAATCATCTCAATTATTTCCTCAATTGGAGCACCCCTATTCAAAGTTTCAAGAAACGGATAAAGATTTACCACTACGATATCTATAGTATCTAAATTCTTTATCTGTTGTATATGATTTGGGTTATCTCTTTGGGCCAGAATACCACCGAAAATTATTGGATGAAGAGTTTTTACCCTTCCACCCAAAATCTCAGGAAAGTGAGTATATTCAGAAACTTCAATTACAGGAAAATCAAAAGACTTTAGATACTTTGCAGTTCCACCTGTTGAGAGTAAACCATAGCCTAATTTATTTATTTCTTTTGCAAATTCTTCAATACCATTCTTATTATAAACACTTATTAAAGCTCTTTGCATATTAGACCTCCTTAAAATTCATTGTACATATTATATATTTTTAATTTTTACCTTTCTTCCGTCAATTACCAATCTATTCTGAGCAAAGAGTGTGATAGCAAATGGATATATTTTGTGTTCTTCATTTAAAATTCTTGAGGCTAAAGTCTCCGGGTTGTCATCATCAAGTACAGGAACAACAGCTTGTAAGATTATTGGACCGGTATCAGTCCCAGCATCAACAAAATGAACAGTGCAACCGCTAACTCTTACACCATAATCAAGAGCCTGTTTTTGTGCGTTAAGCCCAGGGAAAGAGGGTAGAAGAGAGGGGTGTATATTCATTATTTTCCATTTAAAGCGTTCTACGAAATCAGAACTCAGAATTCTCATAAAACCAGCTAAAGCTATTAGTTCTACCTTATATGATTCCAAAATATTAATTATTTCTTTTTCAAAACTTAATTTACTGATAAATTTTTTTCTATCCACAACTTCATACGGAACGTCAAATTCTTTAGCTATTTCTATAGCTTTTGCATCTGGATTATCAACTATTAACACCTTTACTTCAGCACTATCTACCTTTTGTACAATAGCTTTAAAATTTGATCCTCTACCAGAAGCTAAAACTCCAACTTTTAGTTTATTCAAATTCAACTCTCCTCTCATCAGAGGAAACAATTTTGCCTATTACTTTAGCATTTGAACCTAAATATCTTAAAATTTCATCTACGTTCGAAGGGTTGACAACTAATATCATCCCAATACCCATGTTAAATACCCTATACATTTCTTCTTCGCTCACACCGTGATCTGAAATCCATTTAAAAATCCATGGTATGTCAAAATCCTTTTTTATCACTGCCTTAACGTTTTTTGGTAAAATCCTAATTAAATTTCCTTCTATACCACCTCCTGTAATGTGTGCAAGACCATTAATCATACCTTTTTCAATAAAAGGATATATATCTGAATAATAGACTTTAGTAGGTTTCAAAAGTTCTTTAGCCAAACTGATACCTTCTGGAGTTACACTTTTAAGTATATTAATTTTATAATCTTTAATAATTCTTCTTATTAGAGAAAAACCGTTGCTGTGAACTCCATTTGAAGCTAATCCAATTAAAATATTTCCTGATTTAATATTCCTTGGCAAAAGAGAAGACCTCTTAACAGCGCCTACTACAAAACCTGAGAGATCCCAGTCGCCTTTTTTATAAAGATCTGGCATTTCAGCAGTCTCTCCCCCTAATAAAACTCCACCTGTAGGTTTTAGGGCTTCGATTATGGAGGAAACAATTTCTAATGCGATTTTTGTATCTAATTTAGAACATGCAATATAATCTAAAAAAAATAAAGGCTTTCCACCGTGCACCAATATATCGTTAACGTTCATAGCTACTAAGTCTTGACCTATTCCACTCCAGATATTTGCCTTTTTTGCAACTAAAACTTTTGTCCCAACTCCATCACAAGAAGATAGCAAGATAAAATCAGAACCAAAATTATCAAGAGGATAAAAACCGGCAAAACCATCTCCCAAACTCTCAGAAAAAGATCCAAAAGCTTTATTAGTTATCTTTTTGATCTCATTTACAAACTTATTTGCACTCTCGATATTCACTCCAGATTTTTTATATGTTAGTTCTTCTTCTTGCATAACACACCTTCTTTCTATAAAACAATTATAAATTTATGATAAGAAAGTAATAAATATTAGTATTTATCATTTATCACTTTTCGTTTTTTTCAAGCACATACTTTTCTCTAACTTCCTCACTGGGTATATAAGTAGGATAATCTGCCCCAAAACAGGCAAGACATGGATATTCAATCCCGATAGCCTCAATAGTACTTTTTGTTGAAAGGTATGCCAGGCTATTTACACAAAGAAACTCCCTAATCTGCTCAACATTCATTTTACTAGCCAAAAGCTCTCCTCTTGAAGCAGTATCAATACCATAAAAACATGGATGGCTAACCATTGGAGAACTTACTCTAAAATGGATTTCTTTTGGCTCGCACTCCCAAAGCATTTTAACAATTTCCTTACTTGTCGTACCTCGAACAATAGAATCATCTACAACCACAACTCTTTTTCCTCTAACCAATTCCGAAATAGGATTTAATTTTAGGCGAACGCCTCTTTCTCTTAATTCTTTTGTAGGTTGAATAAAAGTCCTTCCTACATATCTATTTTTTATAAATACCTCGTTAAAGGGTATTTTGCACCTTTGGGCAAAGCCAATTGCAGCTGGAGTACCTGAGTCTGGTATACTGACAACTATATCAGCATCTACTGGCGATTCTTCAGCTAAAAGTTCGCCAAATCTCTTTCTAACCTCATAAAGTCGCTTTCCCATAACTACAGAATCAGGTCTAGCAAAGTATATATATTCAAAAGAACACAAGAAATTACCTTGTGGTTCTAATATTTGGTCCACTTCATAACCATTTCTGTGAATCCTAACCATTTCGCCAGGTGAAATTTCCTTAATAAATCTCGCACCAATAATGTCAAATGCACAAGTTTCAGACGATATCACAAAACCATCTTCATAAGAGCCCATACAAAGTGGTCTAAAACCCCATGGATCCCTAATTGCATAAATTTCTTCCTCAGTTAAAAAAACTAAAGAATAAGCACCAATGAATCCCTTACACACGTTGGCAAGAGTTGATTTAAAATCATCCTGGAAGTTTCTAGCAATTAAATGGCCCATAAGCTCTGTATCAGAAGATGTGTATGGTGAAATACCAAGGCTATAAACTTGCTCTCTGAGTTCTTTGACGTTCACAATATTTCCATTGTGCGCTAAAGCAAAGGTTCCGCCTTTATATCTCATCTTTAAAGGCTGTGCGTTTTCTATACTAGGCCTTCCAGTTGTTGAATACCTAACATGACCAAGAGCAGCATAACCATATAATTCCTGGAGTTCTCTTTCAGAAAATGCAGAAGATACTAAACCCATAGACCTTTGTATCATCAAACTTGTCCCATCAGTAGCAGCTATACCACAACTTTCTTGCCCTCTATGTTGAAGTGAATATAAAGCAAAATATGTATGCTTAGCAACATCTTTCCTCGATGGGCAAAGAATTCCAAATATTCCACACATGATTAAATTACCCTTCCATCAAAAAATTTTATATGACCTTCCACCCATGCTTTACCTATTACCGCACCGTTAAACCCAATGCTTTCAAGGACATGAATGTGTTCTTTTTTTGAGATTCCTCCAGCACCTATTAATCTGTGTTTTGGAAATATTTTTCTAATACTTTCAAATAACTCTTCCGAAGGATCAGAAAGCGTACCATCTTTATTTATGTCTGTAACCAAAAAACCCAGATTATTTTTGTTCGCAAATTTATTCTGTAAATCTTTTAATTCTAAGGAAATTGAAGAAGTCCATCCATGATAACAAAGTTTTTCATCCTTAAAATCTAAAGAAATAAGGACTTTGTCTCCAAAATCTTTTAAAATCCTATCAAGAGTTTCCTCATCAGTAAAAGCAACCGTTCCAATAATAACTCTATCGGCTCCCAACTTTGCCAGTTCCTTAACATCATCGTATTTTCTTATTCCTCCCCCCCATTGGACGACAAAACCCCTTGACTTTGCCATTTCAAGAACGTTAAATGCAGTAAATTTACCACTTTTAGAAGCCTCCAGATCAATTATGTGCACAAAATTAATTCCAGAAGATTTTAGCTTATCAAAATATTCTTCAGGTTTCCCATATATTTTTATTTTATCAAAATCACCTCGATAGAGTCTAACAACATTATTCCGGTATATATCAATTGCAGGTATTATTTCAAACATTTAACCTCCTTAAAAAGTAATTAGCCCTGTTGATGTTGGATAACATAAAGGTAAAAAATTTATAATCTATAACTATTTTATAACTTTTATAACTATATTGAACTCAAAAAATTATCCAAGAGCTTAAGTCCCCAACGTCCACTCTTTTCAGGGTGAAATTGACAGGCAAATACGTTTTCTTTTTCAACAACGCATACAAATTTTTTATCCACATATTCACTAAATCCCTTTTTGCAAGACAGATCATAAACTTCTGGATAATAAGAATGAACAAAATAGAAAGAAGAAGCATCAGGTATATCTTTAAAAAATTTCAAGTCAGAAGTATTAAAAACTTGGTTCCAACCAAGATGCGGTCTTATGAAATCCTTTTGAAATTCTACAACTTTTCCAGAAATAATTTTCAAACCTTCTGTAAATCCAAATTCATCAGAATAATCAAAAAGCAATTGCAAGCCCAAACAGATTCCAAAGAAGGGTTTACCTGAGTATATGAATTCCTTTAATGCTTCCCAAAGATTAGCTTCTTTAAGAGATTTATTTGCCTGTGCAAAGGAGCCTTGTCCAGGGAAAATCAAAGCATCGGCTTTTCTCAAATCTTCTTGATTCCAAATTTCTTTAAATTCATAACCCAAATAACTAATTGCTTTAAATACACTACCTAAATTTCCTCCTCCTTTATAGCACAAAACCCCTATCATTAAATACTCCCCTTAACAGATGGAATAGATCCCGAATTAGTCAAAGCTACAGCATCTTTCAAACATATAGCAAATGATTTAAAGCATGCTTCTGCAATATGATGGCTATTAAATCCAGAAATCTTCTTAAAATGAAGGTTTGCTTTCAAATTCATCGCTAGAGAGTTAAAAAAAACTTCTACAAGTTCTGTATTAAATTTGCCTATAATTTTGGAATCAAATTCAACATCATAAGAAAAATAAGGTCTGCCAGAAATATCTATAGCACACAAAACTAACGCATCGTCCATTGGCAGGATTGCATTTGAAAACCTTTTTATACCAACCTTATCCCCTAAGGCCTTTAATAAAGCTTCTCCAACAACAATTCCTACATCTTCAACGCTATGATGATAATCAACTTCTAAATCTCCTGTACACCTCAATTTCATGTCAACATTTGAGTGTTTTGAAAGAGTAGAGAGCATATGGTCAAAAAAACCAATATTAGTTAGTATTGAATTTTCTCCTGTTCCATCTATGTTAATTTCCAAATCAATGTCGGTTTCATAAGTTTTCCTTTTAATTTTTGACACTCTTGCTATTTTTTTCTTGCTTCCAAAAGTCATTTTGAAAACCTACCTCTCTTTGTTTGTTTGAAAGTAACTATAAATTCCAAAACCAAACTTTACTAAATTTTTAAACACCAGTTTAATCATAAAAATAAAGCTTAAAAAGGTAGCTTAATTTAAAGAATTTTATCCAAATAATCCCTTACATTTTCATACATTTTTGCAAAGGAAAAGTTTTCTATTTTGTCAATAAGCTGATTTGAATATGTTCCAGTTTTAACTCCAACAAATTCTACAGGTAATCCTTTTTCTCTTGCTCTTATAACCAATTCAAGGTCATCCAAAGTATCGCCCACGTAAGTCATTTGTGAACATTTGTTCATAACAAACATCTTCTCAAGAGGGGTAGGATCAGGCTTTTTAAAGCCGCTATCATCAGTAAAATAAAAATCATTCAACACAATTAGATTAACTGCCCTCAAAGCAACTTCGGCTTCCTTAAAACATCTTCCAGAATAAATTCCTATTTTTTGCCTATCTATAGAATAATTACAAAAATTAATCAAAGGTTTTTCTTGATAAATAAAACCTTTAAAAAATACATACTTTGGTTTCTCCAAATATATGTCAAAAAAAAGTTTTTCACCAAGGTAAAATTCTTGAAAGATTCTTTTAACAAACTCATAACCAATTTCTATTTTGGGGAGTTCACTATTTTTCTTGAAATAATTTTTCAAAATTTCAAGAAATTCTGCCTCTTCAAAAGTAGGATAATTCCAGCTAATTGCCAAAAGAGCATATGTTAAATCCCAATCATTATTAAACCCCCGCAGTGACTTTAAAAAGCCTATGTGTTCAATATTACATTTTGAGCTCTTACCAAATAAATTTCTAACATACTCAAAGGTCTTAATTGTAGATTCTACAAAAGAACCGTTAGTTTGGATCAAAACTCCATCTATATCAAAAACTATAAAATTACTCATTTAGTATTCTTTCAAGCTCCTTTAACAAGATATTTGTATCAGAACTTCTGCCAGCAGAAATCCTAATAAAGTTAGGCAAATATGGAAAATATCTTACTAAAACTTTTCTTTTTCTAAGCTTTTCAACAATATTTTTAGCAGGTTTATCAAATTTTGCTAACAAAAAGTTAGCTTCAGTAGGATAGGCTTTGATTCCCATTTTTAATAAGCCATCGTAAATTTTTTTTATCTCAGCACTAATAGCATCAATATTCGGCTTGAATAGGTTACTACTTTTAAGTAGAATGCTCCCTGCCACTTGTGAAAAGTGGGAAAGTAAATATGGTAATCTTACCTTTTCAACTTCATCTATTAGAAGTTTGTTTCCAAAAGCAAAACCAATTCTTATTCCTGCACCCGAAAAGGCTTTAGATAAGGTTCTCAATATTAAAACATTTGGATATAGCCTAAATTTGTCAACAAAGCTTTTTTTACTAAACTCAAAATAAACCTCGTCAATTAAGACAACTCCTATTGTACTATTAATTATACTTTCTATATATTCTTCTGGAAAACAGTTTCCAGTTGGGTTGTTAGGATTACATATCACAACTACTGAAGGCTTTTTTTCTTTCAAAACATCAATTGTTTTTTCAATAGGTATTGTAAAGTCTTCATTTAAAGGAATTTCTATATACTCAACTCCCAAATTCCTTGAAGCTATTTGATAAGTAGGAAATGTCGGCCTAAAGGAAAGGACAGGACCATTATTTAATGCAAATGCCATAATTACATTTTGGATAACTTCATCGCAACCATTTCCTACAGTAACTTCTTCGGGTTTTATTTTACCAACATATTGGCTAAATGCTTCTTTTACAGAACTGCACCACGCATCAGGATAATGATTCAGTCGAAGCCTAGAAAACGCACTAATAATTTCCTCTTTCACCTGCACTGGTAAATCAAATGGACTTTCATTTCTATCAAGCCTAATTGCATCTTCAACCTCTACTGGTCTATATGGTTCAATCTCTAAAAGGTCCTTTCTAAACAACGTCATCTTTTATGCCTGCCTGAATAGAAGCTGCGTTAATTACATTTTCCATCAAAGACATTATAGTCAGAGGTCCTACACCACCCGGCACTGGAGTAAGATAACCAGCTACATCAAAAACATCATCAAAATCAACGTCACCAACGATTTTACCATCTACTCTGGATATTCCTACATCAACTACTACTGCCCCTTTTTTTACATACTCTCTATTTACCATTTTTGCTTTTCCAGTGGCAACAATTAATATGTCTGCTTCTTTGCATATATTTTTTAGGTCCATAGTTTTTGAATGTACAATAGTTGGTGTGGCATTCTCATGCAAAAGCATCAAAAAAATTGGCAGACCTACAAGTTGACTCCTTCCAAGAATTACAGCTCTTTTACCAATAAGTTCTATTTTGTATTCTTTTAATAAGCGAATTATCCCACTTGGAGTACATGGCCTCAAACCAGGCATGTTTTTGTATAACAAGCCACATGAAAAAACATTTAAGCCATCTACATCCTTTTCAGGACTAACCAAAGATAAAACCCTTTCTTTGTCAATGCCCTTGGGTAAGGGTAATTGAACTATTATTCCATTTATCTCTTTGTCTTTATTCAGAGAAGAAACTCTATTTTCTATTCTTTCCTGATCCAGGCCTTCCTCTTCTATAAGAATGGGTTTTATGCCCAATTTTTCACACATTGCAACTTTCTTTTTAACATAAACCTTTGACGCTTCATCATCATTAAATCTTGCAACCGCAAGACAGACACTTACTCCTTTTGTTTTTAGATTTTGCACTCTTAAAATATTTTTTTTCTCCCATTGACTAGCTACCTCTTTTCCGTTTAATATAATTGCACTCAACTTTATCAACTCCATATTTTTTATGATACTTTATTATAAGACAATAAGGTAAAAAATTTTATTTTATTTTTTTAATTATTATAAAAAAAAACTTAAAGAGGAGAGCATAGAATGGAAGAGTATAAAGAAAATTCAAGGCTACTGGCAATTAGAGGAGCTACTACTCTATTAAAAGACGATCCAAATGAAATAAAGGAAAAGGTTATTGAGTTGGTCACTAAAATGGTTAATGAAAATGATATAAAGGAAGAAGATATGGTTAACTTTTTTATATCAGTAACTAATGACATTCACTCTGAATTTGCAGGAAAATTTGTAAGAGAAACATTTCCATCCACTCCAGTTTTCGGGACATTAGAGGCAAAAGTTGTTAATGCACCAAAAATGTGTATAAGAATACTTTTACAGTGCTATAGCAAAAAGGCAAAAAACCAAATAAAACATATATTTCTTAATGAAGCATCAAAATTAAGGCCCGATCTTATAAGAGATTAAGAATATATATTAAACTTTCTCTCTATTGCTAGTCCTTACAATGTTTTCTATGTCTAACTTTATCTGTTTTTTTAACGCGGCAATTGAATCGAATTTTATCTCGTCTCTAATTTTAGATTTAAAGTAAACTGTAATAACTTCCTGGTAAAGATTGCCTTCAAAGTTTATTACATGTACTTCAATAGATCTTCTTTTCCCACCAACAGTTGGTTTTACACCAATATTAAGCGCTCCTAAATATCTCTCACCTGCAATTTCAACCTCAGCAGAATAAACTCCTGATTGTGGAACGATTTTATATTCAGGCAATCTAAGATTAGCAGTTGGAAAGCCTAAAAATGTGCCTATACGGTCTCCATGAATTACTTCTCCAGAAACAAAAAAATCCCAACCAAGTAGCTTATTTGCCTCATCAATCTTTCCAGATATTATAAGCCTCCTAATTCTTGAGCTTGAAATTGGAACTCCGTCAAATATATACAGGTTTGCAATGTCTACGTTAAATCCAAACTTATTTCCCAGTTCCTTTAAAAGATTAACGTCTCCACCTTTTTTGCGTCCAAAATGGAAATTTTCCCCTTCAACAATTGTATTAATTTTAAAATTACTACAAAGAAAATTAATAAATTCTTCTGGAGTAAGTTTTGAGAGTGACTCATCGAACTGCAAAACTATTACCTCATCAACGTGTTCTAACAACAACCTTATTCTTTCCTCAATAATAGTAATTAGCGACAGATTTTCTATGCTTTTAAAAAAAATCCTCGGGTGCGGTTCGAATGTTACTACGCTAATTAAATCCTCACTATCTTTTCTCATTTTTTTAAGTTGCTTAAATAACAATTGATGTCCTAAATGTACTCCGTCAAATGTACCAATGGTCAAAAATCTTGATCCATTTTTATTTTCTTTTCTATAAATACCTCTTATCATATAATTATCACCTTATTAGGTTTCCAAATTTTTTTCTCACCTTTAGATTTTTCAGCCAAACCCAGAAATGTCCCAGACATACAAAATATTCTTAATATTTCAAAATTATCAAAATCCTTCTTTATCCAAACTTCTTGACCAGCTACAAATTTCTTAGCATTCTCATAATTTAATACTACAACTGGTATATGTGACAACATCTTGTTCACAGGAATTATAACTTTAAAATATTCTCTTCTCATAATCAAATTTCTTAATTTCTCAAGACTAATGCTATCCTTTAGATGAAAGTCTCCAGATGTTTCCCTAAGCAAAAATGTCATTGTCCCAATAGTTCCCAGCTTTACAGCTATATCTTCACACAAAGTTCTTATATATGTTCCAAAGGAACACAAAACCTCAAACCAAAGCGAATTTTTATTTCGTTTAATAAATTTAAGTTGCTTTATATTTACTTCTTTATATCGCTCAGGGACTTTCTGATTTGCTCTTGCCAACTCATAAAACCTCTTGCCTTCAACCTTAGAAGCAGAATAAGAAGGTACTTTTTGGAAATAGCAACCTATAAGATCAGAACAAACAGAAATAATCCTTTCATCAGAAATATGTGGAATAGTTTGAACATCTAAAACATCTCCTTCTTGATCTCCAGTAGTAGTCTTAAACCCCAAAGTAAGCTCAAAGAGATATTTTTTATCCTTATTCTCAATAAATTCACAAAGCCTGGTAGCCTTTCCTAAAGCTATAGGTAAAACTCCTACTGCGCACGGATCAAGCGTTCCTAAATGTCCTATCTTTATGTCAGCACCAAGCTCGTCTTTAAACATCTTCTTAATTGAGTCAACAACTTCAAAAGAACTTTTAGATTTATCTTTAAAAACGTTTAAAAAGCCGTTAAGCACCAAAAACCTCTTTTTTAGTGTAGCTCAAAACTAAATCGACTATTTCATCAAAGTTACCATCAACAACAGCTCCCGCTGCTTCAGGATGTCCCCCACCTCCAAAGTGTTCAGCAATAGAGTTAAGCTTTCCTGTATTCTTCCCTCTAAAACTTATTTTTACTTTACCTGGTTGATCCTCTCTAAAGACTATCGATACTCTACAATTCTTTATTCTTCTTAACCATTCAATAAGACCTTTAGTAATATCTGGTTCTAGCGAAAAATTTATAAAATCTTTGTATGATATAGAAAGCCATGAAATACCATCAGAAGCCTTTAGTTTAGATAATAAAAAACCCATTTTTGCAATACTGCTCGCATCTCTCTCATAATACCTCATAACCAAACTCATATCTACACCGTATTCTAATAATTTTGAAGCAACTTTTAAACATTTTTCATTAGTATTTGTATAATAAAATCCGCCCGTATCGTAGTGTAAAGCCAAATATAAGTACGTCGCTACCAGATTATTTATATTTTGTTTCATCTTTTTTATAACATCAAAAACTAAAACAGCAGTTGCACTAGCAGTAGTGTCAATGTATATGTTAGCAGAATCAAAATATGGACCGTGATGATGATCGATTATAAAAAAATTCTTGTATTTTGGAAAAATTTCTTCATATGGTTTCCCTATTCTTTTCAATGAAGATGCATCAAGTAATATTGCAACTCTCGAAAAATCAAAATCATTGCCAGTATATACGTTTTCCATACCCGGAAAATCCATAACACTATTTGGAGTTCTGTAAGGCTTTATAAATCTTACATCCTTTCCTATTGACTTCAGGTAAAAATATAAAGCAAGACTAGAACCTATAGCGTCACCATCAGGTTCTAAGTGTGTAAAAATATCAAAAGAATTGGCGTTACTTAATAAGTTTAAAATTCTAGCACATATTTTACTCAGAACTGCTCACCCATTTCAGTGTTCAATTTTTCTTAGTATTTCGAATATTTTATCTCCTCTTTCAAGGGAATTATCTATAGCAAAAAGAATTTGTGGAGCATACTTTAAACCAATTCTTCTTGCCAGTTCTCCTCTCAAAAATCTTGATGCGGAAACAAGTCCTTTCATTGTTTCTTCTTTTGATTTTTCATCTCCGTATATGCTAACCCAAACTTTTATATTCTTGTGATCACTCGACATATCTAATTCCATTATAGAAACCATACTTTTAATACGAACGTCCTTTAGTTCGTACAATAAAATAGCAAGTTCTTTCTTAATTGTTTCTTTCAGTCTTTCGGATTTTACGCTCATTTTATTTTAAACCTCCTGTAAGAGTAAAAACAGAAAATAGATTAGATCTAATAAATTTCAATGTTATATGAAATAAGCCTAATATCAGGTCTATCAAGGAAAAAATTAACATAATAGTCATAGAGTCTTTTTATATCTACTTCGTTTTCTTTTACCACTGATAAATATAAAGTACTTGATCTAATATTCTTATTAAGAACTTCAAGCACACTAATATTTTGCTTTTTTATATCCGAAATAATTGCTTGCATAATTTTTCTATGTTCTTTTATGCTAACAATATATGGAAAATAAAGCTCAAATTCAATTAAACAAGTTCTTATCATAATAATCACTAAATTAAATTTAAATTTTCTAGAACTTTAAAGTTGAATTAATACTTTTAAAATAGTTTTGAATCAAATTAACTATATTCTATAAAACTCAAAAATATTAACAAGCTACTTCTACTAATTTATATATCTCAAAAATATCGTTTTCCTTTATATCGTGAAAATCTTTTATCGAAATTCCACATTCATATCCCTGATTCACTTCTTTTACGTCATCTTTAAATCTCTTTAAAGAAGACAACTCGCCTTCATGAATAATAACATTATCTCTCAAAACTCTTACCTTTGCATCTCTTGTAACCTTCCCGTCCACAACATAACAACCTGCAACAAGACCTATTTTTGGAACTTTAAAAGTTTGTCTAACCTCAGCCCTTCCAAGTATTGTCTCTTCATATTTTGGCGGAAGCAAGCCCTTAACGGCTTTCGAAATATCTTCAATAAGATCATATATAACCCTATAAGTCCTAATATCAATACCTTCCTCAGAAGCAAGCTTTAAAGCCGTATTAGATGGTCTTACATTAAAGCCAATTATAATAGCCTGAGAAGCAGAAGCAAGCATAACATCAGATTCAGAAATTCCACCCGTTCCAGACGATAGAATGTTTATAGTTACATTCTCTTCTTTAATCTTCGCCAAAGATGTAAGAATGGCCTCTAGTGATCCTTGAGAATCAGCTTTCAAAATAAGCCTTAATTCTTTTACTTCAGATAGATTTGTACCCTGTACAAAACAGGATAAAGTTGGTTTTTTCATCCTCTGCATTTGTAATTCTTTTTTCTTATTAAGCATTTTTTCAGCCATTAATTTTGCTTCTTTATCACTCTTTACAGCAATCAGATTATCTCCTGCTTCAGGAACCATATTGATACCGAGTATCTCAACAGGGGTTGAAGGTCCTGCTTCTTTTAATCTTTTACCCCTGTCATTAATTAATGCTCTTATTCTTCCACTAGCAGCACCCACACAGACAAAATCTCCTACCTTTAAAGTGCCTTTTTGAACTAATATAGTGGCTACAGGACCTCTATTTTTATCCAACTTCGCTTCCAAAACCAGACCTCTTGCTAAAGTCTTCGGATTAGCTTTGTATTCCATCAATTCTGCCAATAGCAATGTCATTTCTAAAAGCTCGTCTATACCTTCTCCCGTTTTAGCCGAGACTTTAACAAATATGGTCTTCCCACCCCATTCTTCAGGAATTAAACCATATTCAGTTAATTGTTGCATTATCTTTTCTGGCTGTGCCCCAGGTTTATCAATTTTATTTATAGCAACCATTATCTGGACCCCCGCTGCTTTTGCATGTTGAATTGCTTCAATAGTTTGAGGTTTTACTCCATCATCAGCTGCCACTACCAAAATTACAATATCAGTAACGTTTGCACCCCTTGCTCTCATAGCTGTAAATGCTTCATGGCCTGGCGTATCAATAAAGGTAATTTTCTTGCCACTAATTTCTACTTGATATGCACCAATCTTTTGTGTAATTCCACGAAATTCCTTGGATGCAATTTTTGTTTTTTGAATTTTATCTAAAAGCGTTGTTTTGCCATGATCTACATGACCCATAACAGTAACAATTGGGGGTCTGGGTTTGAGATCGGCTTCGTTTTCAATTTCACTCTCTTCAAAAGTTAAAGATTCTTCCTCTTTTAACTTTGGTTCATAACCAAATTCACTTACTACTCTCTCGATAAGGCTTATATTTAAAGCTTGATTTATAGTTGCAAGTGTTTTGAGCTTTATTAATTTTTTTATGACTTCGCTCTCTTTAACATTGATCTTTTGTGCAATCTCTCTCGGAGTCATGCCATCTGATATATATAAAATCTTTTTTTCCTCAACTTTTGGCTCTTCACTTATCTGAGATTCTTTTTCTTGAACTGCAACTTCAGGCTGTTCTGCTACAACAACTTTAGTCATATCCTCTTTTTGCAAGATCTTCCTATCAACCTCAACTTTTTCAGTTTCTTTAGTAGCTTCAACTTTATCTTCAGCTTCAATAGTAGATCTAACCATAAACTCTTCTTCTTCTGCCACAGAAGACAAAGAAGACTTAACAGTTACCCCCAAACCAGAAAGTATTTCCATTACTTTTTTAGAAGAAACGCCCAGTTCTCTTGCAAGTTCATATATTCTTTTCAATCAGCGCTCACCTCCTCGACTTTGTATTATTATATTTTTAAAATATCTTTCAATTTCATTATAGATCTTTGTGTCTACATTTGTTTTAAGAGATCTTGCAATTATGTTTTTTTTCTTAAAATTACTAGAACTTATACATGAGAAACAAATATAACAGCCTCTTCCAATATTTTTCTTTTCATAATCCACAATTAAACCTTTATCTTTAACCTTTGCAACTCTAATCATATCTTTTTTTGGAAGAATTCTTCCGCAAAAAATACACTTTCTATGTTCTTTAATCATACTAAAGCTGTTCTTCTATTTTAATATCAATTTTATAACCAGTTAATTTATGTGCTAATCTTACATTTTGCGCATCTTTTCCAATTGCCAAAGAAAGCTGTGATTTATCGACATATACTCTTGATTCTTTTTTAACCTGATCCAATATTTCTACCCTTCTAATTTTAGCAGGGGAAAGGGCACTTGCTATATAAATTTTTGGATCTGGATTGTATAAAATTACATCAATTTTTTCTCCCCTAAGCTCTCTTGTGACATTTTGTATCCTGGAATTCCTCAATCCCAAGCAAACTCCTAATGGATCAACATGAGGATCCCGTGATAAAACTGCTATTTTAGTTCTACTACCAGGATCTCTAGCTATTGACACTATCTCTACAATACCAGATCTAATTTCAGCCGATTCAAGCTCAAATATCCTTTTAACCAGATTTGGATGACTTCTAGATAAAATTATTTCAACGTCTTTTTTCTGCTTTTTAACCGATAAAACGTAAAAAACGTATCTTTCGTTAATGCTATATTTGTCTTGAAAAACTGTTTCTTTTTGAGGCAATATCCCTTCAGCTCTTCCAAGCTGTACTATCCAATTCTTTCCTTCAGACCTTAAAATCTTTCCAGAAATAACGCCAAAGACCCTATCTTTAAATTCTTCATAAACAGCATCTCTTTCGGCTTCTTTTATTTTTTGTTGCCAAACTTGTTTCGCTGTTAAAGCAGCAATTCTACCAAAATTTTTAGGATCTACCTGTACTTCTATAGTTTCGCCAATATTAATTTTAGGATCGATCTCCCTAGCTTGTGCAAGGGATATTTCATCAAAGATGTTATTAACTTTATCAACAACAGTTTTTTTAACTACTATTTCTAAAACTCCACTGTCAGGAATTATTTTTAAAGTAACATTCTTTGATGGATAATATTTTTTATATGAAGCTAAAAGAGCCGATTCCAAAGCAGATACCATAGCAGGCAAAGAAACACCCTTTTCTTTTTCTAACTGTTCAAGTACATGTAAATCTATTTTCATTGCTTATCTCCCTTAAACCTGAAATGTATTCTAACTTCTTTTATATCATTTCGGTTTATCTTTTCTTTAGATTTTTCAGTGTTTACAAAAATATAATTACCATCACTATCAATTCCTTCAAGTATACCAATAATAGGATTGATATTTTGTTTTTGGAACGTTACTATTATTTCTTCTCCTTTGAATCTAACAAAATCAGAATCTTTTTTTAATTTTCTTTCTATTCCTGGAGAAGATACCTCAAGATAAAAACTCTCAGGAATTATGTCATAGTAATCCAAAACAACACTTAATTTTTTTGATACTAACTCACAATCATCAAGAGAAACGGGTTTTTCAACGTTATCGATGAATACCCTTAATATCCATCTCTTGCCTTGTTTAAAGTATTCTAGATCATAGAGCTCAAATCCTATGTCTAACAATACTTTTTCAACTATATTAAGTAGTTTTTCTTTAATGTCTTTCGATCTCAAAAAATTTCTTCCTTTCAGGTTTTAAAAACATAAAGAGTGGGTAATTACCCACTCTAACTAAGAACTTAAAATGTTATAATAAAATATCTTATTTGAAAATATTATATCATAATAGTTAAAATTTAACAGGAGGAAATACATTTTTAATTTTACTAAAAAAAGCTCACCCATCAAGATTATACCACTAGGTGGAATCGAAGAAATTGGAAGAAATATGACACTTTTTGAAAGCGAAAGGTCTCTTATTGTACTTGATTGTGGAATAAAATTCCCCGATCCAAGTTTCGAATCCTCTCTTTTAACGGCTGATTTCCAATACGTAATTGAAAAAAAAGATAAGGTAAAGGCCCTCTTCATCACACATGGGCATGAAGATCATATTGGTGCAATTCCATTTCTTTTAAAAAAAGTAAACATACCTATATACGGAACCAAATTAACTCTCGGAATGGTAAGGGCAAAGTTAAGAGATTATAAAATATCCCCAAAGGATATAACTTTTCATGAAATTAATTCAAATGAAATTATTTTTGTTGACGATATGTTTGTTGAATCCTTTCACGTCAACCATAGTATTCCTGACGGAGTAGGATATGCTATTCATACCCCACATGGAACAATAATTCATTCTGGCGATTTCAAATTCGATCAAACTCCAATAGATAGAAAAACAACAGAATACAGCAAACTAGTATCAATTAGTTCAAAGGGCATAGACCTCCTGATACTTGACATTACAAACGTTGAGAGAGAAGGTTTTACACCATCTGAAAGGGTAGTAGGAGAAAAATTTTTTGATGTATTCAGGAAAGTAAATGGAAGAATAATTCTTACAACTTTTGCTTCAAATATCCATAGAGTACAACAAGCAATTAACGCGTCAATCGCTTTTGACAGAAAATTTTGTATTCTTGGTAAAAGCATGGTAAATACTGTATCAATAGCAAAAGAACTAGGGTATTTATCCTTTCCTGAAGAGTTTCAGTTAAAGCAGCATGAATTGAAAAATCAGCCACTTGAAAAAACCACAATAATCACAACAGGAAGTCAAGGTGAACCTCTTTCAGTTCTAACAAGAATAGCAAATAACAATCATAAAGACGTTAAAATCTTTCCAAATGACACTGTTATTATTTCAGCATCACCAATTCCAGGCAATGAAACTCTCGTCAACAAGACCATAAATAAACTATTTAAGTTGGGAGCTGAAGTTTTATACGAACCAAATCACAAGGTGCATGTATCAGGACACGGTTCTAAAGAAGATATAAAGCTCCTCATAAATTTAGTAAAACCAAAAAATCTCTTACCATTTCACGGCGAATTTAGACATATGAAGCATTTTTCTGATCTTGCCCAAAATCTTAATTACTCTGAAAAAAATATCATATTGGCAAAAAATGGAGCAGTCGTTGAGTTGAATAATGGAGAAGTTAAAATAGTTGATGAAATCGCAATTAGAAATATGATTGCAAGCGGTTCAGAAATAATTGAATTTAATAAAAGTTCTTTCCTTGAAAGAAAAAAATTATTAGAAGAAGGGTTAATTTTGATATCATTAACATTTGATCCAGAAAGGTTCAAAATATTAGCCGAACCAAGAATAAAGACATTAGGTTTGAAAAATCATGATAATATTATTCAAAAAGAAATTGAATCGGCAATATATTCTTTCTTTTTAAAGAGTCCAAAAATAGAAAATACTCAAAAACTTGAAGATAAAATCTCTAATTCAATAAAAGAATTAGTTTTCAGTCAATATAGGAAATACCCAGCTATTTTTGTACAGGCCATTGCGCTAAATATTAAATAGTTTTCCTAGTTTAATTTCATTGAAAAAGTTTTGTACCAAACCTGATTAAAGCTTTAACTTCGTAGATGCTTTTCCCTTCTGCGTAGATTCTAATCACAGGCTCAGTTCCAGATGGCCTTATCAAAAGCCAACTTTCATCTTCTAAAATATATTTAATTCCATCAATAGTAGAAATTTCAAAAACTTTTTTATCATTAATCTTCTTTGCCGGATTTTCAATTAGATCTTTAATTCTCTTTCTTACCTCTTCGACTGAAATTTCTAATTTTAGATCGTATCTATCATATTCAAAAAAACCAACTTTATCATATATCTCATCAAGTTGTTCCATTAAAGATTTCTTTGTAACAACAACAGATTCGATCAAATAAAGAGAAGACAAAAAACCATCTCTATCCGGAATGTGCCCAAGAAAACCAAAGCCTCCACTCTCTTCTCCCCCCATTAAGATATTGCCTTCGCTAATCATCTTAGAACAAATATATTTAAAGCCAACTGGCAATATTTCAAATTCTATATTGTAGTGCTTACATAATTTATCAACCAAAACGCTCACGGCAAAATTCTTGAGAACTTTTCCTTTCAGCTTTCTATTTGTAACCAAATGATTGAGCAATAAAGCATAGGTTTGTTGAGATGTAAAAACAGTACCAGAAGCATCGCAAGATGCCACCCTATCTCCATCACCGTCAAGAGCTGTACCTAAATTTAATGATTTAGAAAAAACTTCATACGAAAGTGGACCCAAAAGTTGAGGAATTGGCTCAGGTCTCGACCCATTAAAGTATGGGTCTTTTTCATTTCTTACAGGAAATACATTTATATTTAGATTAGATAAAAGTTTTGAAAGATACCCCGAACCTGCACCATTCATGCAATCAACAGCAACTTTAATGCCTGACTCTTTAATGGCATTGATATCAATAAATTTTAATAGAGAATTTTTATAATTTTCAAAAAGATTTTGCACTCTAATTTTCTTCTTTTCATTGCTAAATCTATAAGTTTTAATTTTTCCCAGATTGGATTCGACCTTTGATGTGAAATCTTTAGATGCAGAACCGCCAAAGCTTTGCTTTATTTTAAAGCCATTATAATTATACGGATTATGACTTGCAGTTATCATTATGCCCACCGCACATGCCTTGTCTTTAACAGAAAATGCAAGTGTAGGAGTTGGGATAAAATTATCAGAAATTATTACGTCAAAACCTACACCTGACAAGATTTCAGCAACGTGTTTTGCAAAATCTTCTGAGAAAAACCTTGTATCATAACCAATAACACAAGTTTTATTTAAGGGATTTTCTTCTTCTAAGGTAATTGCTAATGCCAATGATACTTTTTCAAGATTTTCAAAAGTATAATCCTGAGCAATTTTTGCTCTCCAACCATCAGTTCCAAATTTTATATTCAACTTTTCTACCCCTTTGTATTTTAAGAATATAAAACTCAATAAATATATTATACAAACTAATTCGTAAAAAACATCAAATAAGAAATATTCGCCCTTGCTTCACTCCCAACCAAAAATCTATTTTTGGCATAAAGTACAGAAGAATATCCACCATCCAAAAGCATGGCCTCTTTTAAGCCAAGTTTTTCCAAAGAGTTTGCAAGCTCATTCAAAGTACAACCTGGCCAAGAAACAGAAAAAACATAAATATTAGATGATGCATCAATTCCCAAACCAGTTCTCATGCGATTTCCTATCTTAATATCATTTGCTATATATTCTTTTTCAGATGATTGAATGGCAATATTTTGCCCATTATAAAGCAACATAGGACCACCAGAAATATAGAAATCCAAATTACTATTTATTATTGGTTCTACACTTACTCTAATTGTATCTGTAGGCACAAGGTTATTTAATACGTCCAAGTCATGATTGGCTAATAATATATATCCTCCTTTAGTTGGCAATGCACTTCTAGTATACAAATATTCGAAAGTACCATCCTCATTTATTTTTATTAATATGCCTGAAGTGGGTAAAACGGGCCTTAAATATCCATTCGTATACAATATGTTTTCGTAATAATTTTGTGGTCTATTTATCCCATCAAGGTATAATACCTTGCATTTTGAAGAAGAACTACAAATATTGAGCTTCACTCTATATTTTAAATAATTTATACTTGCAGTATTATTCTTATAATAAAAAAATGTTGCTCTATTATCGCCCATATATGACTGAGGTTCACCATGCATGTATAGAGCACCTAAAAGCTTATTAGAATAAAAAAACGTTCCGTTTACAAGTAAAAAGGGGTTATAGTAGTTAACCACGTCTATTGCTCTAATGGGATAATCATTTAAGTAAGGTATTATTCGAACTTCTTTTGGATTAAATTTAAACACATATAAATGTGCATTATTAATAACATATTCGTTCTCAGTAAAAGCATAAGAATTATTTTGATAAAAAAACAATATACAAAAAACAAAAAAAGCATAAAAAAGGATTTTTGTAGAAAACAAAAAGGAATTTATCAATTTCTCATAAAAAGAAATAGTATTTTTTATCCAAACTCTTTTCATACTCACCTCGAATTAGGGTAGAACTTCTTTTGATATACATGCACCCAAGTTACTGAGTTTTATTTCCAAATTTTCATAGCCACGATTAAGATGTGACAACCCAAAGACTCTAGTCTCACCTTCTGCCATCAATCCAGCAATTACAAGTGCAGCACCCGCTCTCAAATCAAGAGCTCTTACTGGCGCACCAGACAAATGATCAACCCCTACAACAACTGCAGTCCTTCCATCAACCCTGATATCTGCGCCCAATCTGCTCAGTTCCTCAGCATGCAAATACCTATTTTCAAAAACCATTTCTGTTATAACAGAAGTACCCTCCCCAAGTGATAGAAGGGCCATAAATTGCGCCTGCATATCTGTAGGAAATCCAGGATGTGGAGATGTTTTTATTGTTACTGGCTTAGGTCTATTATTACATCTTACCCTGATACCGTTTTTCTCTGGCAAAACTTCAATGCCTGCTTCAATCATCTTTTCAATAACTGAGCTCAAATAATCAGAGCTTATATTCTCTACCAGGATATCGCCACGCGTTATTGCTCCCGCGAGCATTAAAGTACCAGCTTCAATACGATCAGGTATAATCGTATAATTATCGATCGGTTTAAGAGATTTTACTCCCTCAATTTCAATAGTCCTTGAACCCGCCCCTCTAATTTTTGCGCCACATAAATTTAGAAATTCAGAAAGACCCAGTATCTCCGGCTCTTTTGCAGCATTATCAATAACTGTCATACCCTCTGCAAATACAGATGCCATAATCAAATTTTCAGTAGCACCCACGCTTGGATAAGACAAATAAATATTTGCGCCTTTAAGCTTATCGCATTCAAGATTCACAAAACCATGTTCAATTGATCTTTTTACGCCCAGAGCCTCAAAACCCTTAAGATGAATATCGACAGGTCTCGAACCAATAGCACAACCACCCGGAAGAGCTACCTTTGCTCTACCAAATCTTGCAAGAAGTGCCCCTGCAACCAAAAAAGAAGCCCTCATAGCAATAACAGGTTCCAAAGGAGGATCGTATCTTGAAACGTTCGAGGGATCAATTAAAATCTCTGAATTTCCTCTAAAATCAACTTTGCCCCCAAGACTGGAAATTATCTTAGCCATAGTATTAACGTCCAATAAATATGGGATATTAGACAAAAATACAGGTGAATTGAATAATAGAGCCGCCGCCATAATAGGCAGCGACCCATTTTTCGAACCACTAATTTTTACAGAACCTGATAAAGAATTACCGCCACAAATTCTATAATATTGTTTAGAAAAATTTCCATTGCAATTATTCGTTTCTAAAATACTCCTTATGCACCTCTTTTCCTACTTCCACTTCTTCTATTCAACAGTTCGATTGCCTTAAGTCTTGCAAGCGCCCTTGCAAGCGCAGCTTCTGCTCTCTTCACATCTACCTCTTCTGTTTTCATGGTTAATCTTGCCCTCGCTCTTTTTTCAGCCTCTTTAGCCCTCAACTCATCTATATCTACAGCAAGTTCTGCAGCATCAGACAGAACTGTTACTTTATTATCTTTAACTTCGAGAATTCCTCCGATGGCAGCTACTACTTCTCTATCAGAATTCTCTTTAACAAATTCTATCACATCTACCTTTAAAGTGGTAACAAGCGGTGCATGTCTGGGCATAATACCAAGCGAGCCCTCTTCTCCCATTGCTGAAACAAACGTTACCTCTTCATCAACTACAACACCCTCAGGGGTTAAGATTAACAATCTCATTTATATTCACCCCTAACTAGCTTGTGATGCTTGCATAGACGCTGCCTTCTCACGAGCTTCTTCAATTGTTCCAACCATATAAAAAGCCTGTTCGGGTAGTTCATCACAATTGCCATCAAGGATCTCTTTAAAGCCTTTAATTGTATCTTCACGCTTTACATATTTACCATTCATTCCTGTAAATGCTTCTGCAACGAAGAATGGCTGAGACAAAAATCTTTGGATTTTTCTAGCTCTGGCAACCGTCAGTTTATCATCTTCAGAAAGCTCTTCCATTCCAAGAATGGCAATGATATCCTGGAGGTCTTTATATTTTTGCAAAACCTTTTGGACTCCACGTGCTACCAGATAATGTTCCTCACCTACTACTCTTGGATCAAGTATGCGTGATGTTGAGTCAAGTGGGTCTACAGCAGGGTATATTCCAAGTTCTGCAAGAGGTCTTGACAAGACAACAGTACCATCAAGGTGAGCAAAAGTTGTTGCTGGCGCTGGGTCAGTCAGGTCGTCAGCAGGAACGTAAACAGCTTGTACAGAAGTAATAGAACCGTCTTTTGTAGTTACAATACGTTCTTGCAAGCTTCCAACATCTGTACCCAAAGTAGGTTGATAACCTACTGCAGACGGCAATCTCCCCAGAAGTGTAGAAACCTCAGAAGCTGCCTGAACAAACCTAAATATATTATCTATAAACAATAATACGTCAGCTTTATCAACATCTCTAAAATATTCCGCCATAGTAAGACCCGTCAAACCAACTCTCATACGAGCACCTGGTAACTCATTCATCTGGCCAAAAACCATAACAGTTTTATCGATAACGCCTGATGCTTTCATCTCGTGATAAAGGTCATTGCCTTCACGAGTTCTTTCTCCAACGCCTGCAAATACTGACTTCCCACCATGCTCTGCTGCTATATTTCTAATTAACTCCATCAAAATAACCGTTTTGCCAACTCCTGCGCCACCAAACAAGCCTATTTTCCCGCCTCTTGGAAATGGAACCAAGAGATCTACGACCTTAATACCTGTTTCCAATTGCTGAGGAACGGGGTTAATATCTCTAAGACTTGGGGGGGCTTTGTGTAATGGTGAAAAGTTTTTTGCTTCAACTTTTGGGCCATCATCAACTGTATTACCTAAAACGTTAAAAATTCTACCAAGGGTTTCATTACCCACAGGTATCATAATTGGTGCACCGGTATCAACAACTTCAGTTCCTCTTACCAAACCATCAGTAGAAGACATTGCAATAGCTCTTACTCGATTATCGCCTAGCTGTTGCATAACCTCTAAAGTAATATTAAATTCCTGCCCATACTGATTTTTCCCCTCTATTTTAAGAGCGTTCAAAAGTGAAGGTATTTTGCCAGGTTCAAATTCTATGTCCACAACTGTACCTAAAATTTGTACAACCTTACCAACGTTCGCCAATGTCCACCTCCTAAGAACCGAGAGCTGTAGTGGTTCCTACAATTTCACTCAGCTCGCGGGTAATTATTGCTTGACGCGCTTTATTGAAAGCAAGTGTAAGTTGTTTAATTAGATCTTGTGCATTTTCTGAAGCTTGAGACATAGCTTGCATCCTTGCAGCCTGTTCAGAAGCTGCAGTCTCAAGAATCACTCTTAATATTTCTGCCATCAAACCTCTTTCCAACAAGTATGAAGCTACAACATCTTCTTCAGGTTCAAAAATATAAGTTGCTTTTGGCTCAGATTTTTCCTGTACATGAATTAGTGGTAACACTTCTTCCTCAACTATTGTATATTTAGCCATAGATTTGTAATTGTAGTAAAGAACTTTTAAGGAATCTATAGTTCCATCAGAAAAATATTTTGTAATTTCAGAAGCTATCAATGAAGCTTCCGCTTGAGTCGGAGGTTGAGGTAACTTTGTAAAACTAGCTATTACTACAGGAAATCTTCTTTCAAGAAATTGCTTTGCCTTTCTCCCTACGGCAAAAAGTCTGACCTCTTTGCCTTCAGATTTATATTTTTGATAAAGCTTAAGGGTTTCCTTGAGAATGTTTGCGTTAAAGGACCCACAAAGCCCTCTGTCAGAAGTCACAACCAGAATGCCTACAGTCTTAACTTCTCTCTTTTCTAAAAGTGGATGTTGAAAACCAGAAATTTCAGTTGAGAGTCTTTTGGTTAACTCAAACATTTCTCTTGAATAGTCTTTAACCCTTTTAACCCTTTCTTCAGCCTTTCTTGCCTTAACCGCAGCTACAGATTTCATTGCTTTAGTTATCTTTTGGATATTCTGAACAGCCTTTATTTTTCGTTTTACATCATTAGGACGCATTTTATTTACCGCCTACAAAAAGAGCTTTGAATTCTTTGATTGCTTTCTCAAGTTTTTCTTCTGTCTCTTTTGAAATTGCCTTTTCTTTTGTTATTGCTTCAATAATATCCTGATTGTGAGCTTCGATATAAGATAGAAGTTCTTTTTCAAATCTTTGAATATCCTCAGTATTAATATCATCAAGGAATCCACGAACTCCTGAAAATATAGAACACACTTCTTTCCAAAGAGAAAAAGTCAGATATTGAGGCTGTTTTAAAAGCTCAACAAGCTTTTCACCACGAGTCAAAACCTGTTTCGTAGCTGGGTCAAGATCAGAAGCAAACTGAGCAAATGCAGCTAACTCACGGTACTGTGCTAGTTCAAGTCTTAATCTACCTGCAACTTGCTTCATAGCTTTTGTTTGCGCCGAGCCACCTACACGAGAAACAGAAAGACCTACGTTTACAGCAGGTCTAACGCCCGCATAGAAAAGTTCTGGCTCAAGGTATATCTGACCATCTGTAATAGAAATAACGTTAGTGGGTATATAAGCCGTAACGTCACCTGCTTGCGTTTCAATTATTGGTAGTGCAGTTAAACTGCCACCCCCATAATTTTTATTGAGCTTTGCCGCTCTTTCAAGAAGCCTGGAGTGCAAATAAAATACGTCACCTGGATAAGCCTCACGACCAGGTGGCCTTCTTAAAAGAAGTGAAACCTGTCTATATGCCCATGCATGCTTAGAAAGGTCATCGTAGATTATTAAAGCGTCCTTACCCTGCTCCATAAATTCTTCACCCATTGCGCAACCGCTAAATGGCGCAATGTATTGAAGAGCAGCGGCATCAGAAGCATTTGCTACTACAACAATTGTATAGTCCATTGCACCATTATCTTCCAATGTCTTAATAATAGTTGCGACAGTTGAAGCTTTTTGGCCTATTGCTACATAAATACATATCATATTCTGATCTTTTTGATTAAGGATCGTATCAACACAAATAGCTGTTTTACCAGTTTGTCTATCACCAATTACAAGCTCTCTTTGACCCCTACCTATAGGAATCATGCCATCTATAGCTTTAATACCTGTTTGTACGGGTTGGTTTACTGATTGTCTGGTAATTACGCCAGGGGCTACTCTTTCTATTACCCTATACTTCTTTGCATTGATGGGTCCCTTACCATCAAGGGGCCTTCCTAAAGCATCGACCACTCTACCTACCAGCTCTGGACCAACGGGAACCGATATAACCCTTCCAGTTGATTTAACTGTATCACCCTCATTTAACTTTGAGTCATCACCTAAGATAATTGCACCAACAGAGTCTTCTTCAAGGTTAAACACAATCCCATAAACGTCATTTGGAAATTCTAAGAGCTCAGACATCATAGCATCTTTTAATCCCCAAATCCTTGCTACTCCGTCACCAACAGATATAATTGTGCCAACTAATGCAGATTCTGGCTCAGCCTTTATGTTAGATAACTGCTTTTTTATTACATCAGTAATTTCTTCAGCCCTTATCTTCAAAAAAACAACACCTCCCTTCAATTGGTTAAAAGAAGTCTCTTGGCCTTATCCAAGGACCCCTTAATACTTGCATCAATAAGATAATCTCCAATCTTTGCTCTAAAACCACCAATAATCTTTTCGTTAACAACTTCTACAATATCTACTGTTTTAGCATTAAATTTCTTCTTAAAGTACTCTATAAATTTTGATTTTAATTCGTCAGTTAATGGAGTGGCCACTTCAAGATTGGCAACAATTCTTCCACTTTCTTCATTCAAAGTCTCCTCTAAAGATTGGAGTATAAAAGGAAGTAAAAAAAATCTATTTTTATCTATAAGAAATTCTAGCAAAGAAAAAATATCACTTGAAATATTGTTTTTTAAAGGTTCGATTAACTCCTTCTTGGTACCAAGATCTAGAACAGGATTTAAGATTATCTTATCAAGTCCTGTTTCTTTAAAGCTCTTAAGAAGGGTTTTTGTTTCGTCAACAACATCTTGCAGGCTTCTCTTGTTTTCCTTGAGAATAGACAAAAAAGCTCTTGCGTATCTTTTGGCTAAAACATAGTTACTGCTCATTCTAATTCTTACCTATTTTCTGTAAATATTCTGTTACGAATTTTGTCTGCGCATTTTTATCCAATTCTTTCTCAAGGAGCTTTTCTGTAAGCGAAATAGTAAGATTAACAACCTCAACCTTAAGTTCTGCTATAACCTCTGCCTTAGCCCTTTCAAGGTCTTTGGCAGCACTATCAACTATTTTTTGCGCCTCTTCTTTAGCTTTTTGGATAATATCCTTTTTGACCTCTTCAGCATACGCTCTTGCTTCTTCTACAATTTTTGAAGAACGAGCCTTTGTTTCTTCAAGTTCTCTTTTTGACTCCTGCAAGAGTTTTTCCGCTTCTTCCCTTTCCTTTCGAGCCTGTTCTATTGCACCTGCGATAGCTTTTTCTCTCTCTTTAAGTGCACTGTTTATTGGTGGAACAACAAATTTTACAAATAAAAAGAAGAATATTAGAAAGGAGACAATAGTCCAGAACTCTAGTCCAAATTCAAAATTCATCATTTTTTTAGATCTCCCTTAAAAGAATAAAAGACTAGTGCTTAGGAGCTGCAAACAAAAGGATCATAGAAACAGTAAAACCATAAAGAACCTGAGCTTCAATAAAGACCAATACCAAAATCATATAGGTACGTAGCGGTCCAAGAAGTTCTGGCTGTCTTGCAAGAGCGGTCAAAAAATATCCACCTAAAATACCCATACCTGCGCCACCACCAGCAGCGGCAAATCCAATAGCAACACCTGCGCCCAACTGAGCCAAACCAAGATTTATACTTACTGCATCCATTTAAAAACACCTCCAAAAATTTTTAATTAAAGTTGTGAAACAAAAACTAATGTTCAGGTGCAACAGCACCAGCAATATACATTGATGTTAAAACAGCAAAGATTATCGCTTGAAGTGATTTTACAAAAACTTCCAAGAAATACATTCCCACAGAAGCAGCGAAAGAAACAGACCCGAGCATTATGCCACCCATAAATGCTCCTGTCGCAAGCAGTGCAAGATAAATCAAAACACCGATTATAATGTGTCCAGCCATCATATTGGCAAATAACCTTATTGCCAATGAAAGAGGCCTTGCAAAGTGGCTAAATACCTCTATGACAAAAACAACCGGAATAATAGGAGCAGGAAGACCAGGGACAACTATACTTTTTAAATATCCGACTAAACCATTTCTAAATACTCCCAAAACGTTATAAAGTATAAACACGAATATTGCAAGTATAGCGGTTGTATTAATGTTAGCAGTAGGAGTATAAGTACCTGGAATAATTCCTATAAAATTTGATGCAAAGATAAAGAAAAATATTGAGGCTATTAAAGGAAAAAACCTTTCAACATCTTTTCCGTGCATAAAACTTTCTACTAAATCTTTCCTAACAAAATCTATAAGTACTTCAAACAAAGTAACAAGTCTGTTAGACGGTACTACAGTCATACTTCTGCTACAATAAATCAAATACAACATCATAATTATAGAAGCTATCCACATCCACAAAACTGCCTGGGTAATACTAAGATCAAATCCACCAATGTTTATAGGTATAATTTTGTGCAACATAAATTCTTCAGCAATATGCAACCTTCTTCACCCCCTTTCATTTTTGAACTAAGATTTGTTTTAATATGATCCACAGACCTGAAAAAACGCCCAACAAAAGCCCAAATAAAAAACCTACTAATCCAAAGCCCATTTTTTCCTGTAAAAACCACCCTAGCAACAACCCTCCTAATGTAGTTCCTAAAACATTAAAACCTAATTGAGCAACGTGTAGGGGCAAATTTTGTTTTCCTTTATTGTTTTTTATATTATTCACCCCTACTTACAAAAATCATTTATAGATTAATAGATTTTCCTTATCATGTCAATAATAAAATTATACTTTCACTAAACACTTCAAATTCCAATTACTAAATAAATATTTTAGTTTCACCAATCTCATATGTCACTAGTTCTGTCAGAAAAGTCTTAATTTTCTAAATAAAAAAGATTTATACAAATAAATAATTTATATCACAAATTAAATTAATAGGTATTTTTGAATATTTATAATATAAAAATTAAATAAAAACTGAGCAATGTAACTTAAATAGTAATTTGATGGTATCATTTTAGTATAATATCAAAATTTTTTGAAATGGAGGAAAGAAAAAATGGATCCAAATCTGAAGTGGCATGGTGAAGTATTTGGCAAAAGAGCTGTAGAAGCTTTAAAAAAAAATAATTTTAATGCTGATTTCTTTAATACCAGAGAAGAGTTAATAAATAAACTTTTAGAAATTATTCCAGACAAAGATGTTATAGGAGTAGGAGGCTCAACAACTGTACAAAACCTGGGCATATTGGATATCCTGGCAAAGAGAGGCAATACAATCTTAGATCACAATAAGCCAAATCTTTCACCAGAAGAAGTATTAAACTTAAGAAGAAAACAGCTTACCTGCGATACATTTATAGCAAGTTCCAATGCAATAACGCTTGATGGAAAACTTGTAAATACTGATGGAGTTGGAAACAGGGTTGCTTCAATGATATTTGGACCTAAACAGGTAATAATAATAGCCGGCACAAATAAAATAGTTAAGGATGAAGAAGAAGCAAGAAAAAGAATCAAAACAATAGCGGCACCAATAAACAATAAGAGGTTAAATAGACCAAACCCCTGTACTGTAACAGGTGAATGTATGGATTGTCAAGGACCGACAAGGATATGTAATATTACCACTATATTAAAGAAGAGACCAACTCTAACCCCATTTAGCGTTTTTATAATTAACGAACATTTAGGTTTCTAATAGTAAACCATCTTCATAATTGTATCTAAAATCAACAGGCCTTTCTGAGCTAAGTTTAAAAAAATATTCTAGAGATTTCAAAATTCTAAAAGAAGCTCTCCCATCTCCATAGGGGTTGAGCTTCTTTTTCATAGAAAGATAAAAAGTTTTATCACTCAAGAGTTTAGCTGCAGTATTGTAAATTTTTTCTCCATCAGTTCCGCTTAAAACAACTGCATTTGCCTTGAGCGCCTCAGGTCTCTCTGTAGTCTTTCTCATAACGACCACAGGAACACCAAGAGAGGGGGCTTCTTCTTGAACGCCTCCAGAATCTGTAAGTATGATGTAACAGTTTTTCATAACATGTATAAAAGCTTCATAGTCAAGGGGTTCAAGCAAAGATACTCTTGAATTATTGCCCAAAATATTTTGAGCATCAACTCTTATTTTTGGGTTCATATGTACAGGAAAAATTATATGTATGTCGTCAAAGCTCTCAACTAACTTTTTTATTGCATGAAAAATATTTTTCATTTCATCCCAATTTTCTCTTCTATGAGCAGTAACTAAAATCTTTCTTAAAGGAGAATTTATTATTGAATTTAAAATTGGAGGAAAATCATAATCTCTTTTAGATATATGAAGTAAAGAATCTATAACGGTATTCCCGGTTATAAATATATCTTCCTTTTTGACATTTTCCTTGATCAGGTTATTAAAAGAAATAATAGTAGGTGCAAAATGTAAATCAGCAAGACAGGTAGTCATCCTTCTATTAACTTCTTCAGGATAAGGGTTGAATTTATCATAAGTTCTCAAACCTGCCTCTACATGTCCAACTGCTATTCTGTGATAAAATGCTGCTAATGCTCCCACATAAGTGGTCGTTGTATCTCCCTGAACAAGAACAATAGATGGATTAACCCTCTTCATAATATTACATAAACCTTCCAATGCTCTAATAGTTATTCCTTCAAGGCTCTGACCCGGTTTCATTATGTCAAGATCAAAATCTGGTTCAATATTAAATATTTTCAAAACCTGATCTAGCATTTCTCTGTGCTGAGCAGTAACAACCACGACAGGTTCAAAGTACTTCGAGTTCTTTAATTCCAAAAAAAGAGGAGCCATTTTAATAGCTTCAGGTCTAGTCCCAAAAATCAGCAAAGCTTTAAGCACTTTTTCTCACTCCAATAACAATAGATTCAAGTAAAAATAAAAATAGATAACCAAAAATCAAAAAAGAAGCTGTAAACAAAAAATATTCTTGAGGCAAAAAGACAAAAAAGAATACCAGAGATCCCATTACAGTGATTCCTCTAAACAAAGAATTGATCTTCCTTACACTCCAGCCCTTTTCCAAAAGCATATGATGAAAGTGACCTTTATCAGGTGAAAAAATTGATCTTCCAGATACCGATCTTCTTATAATAGCCCAAAAAGTATCTGCAACAGGGATTATTAGCATAATAATAATTGAAAATAGCGTTACAAGTGTAAGGCCCTTCATAAACCCACTAATAGAGATTAGACCAATTATAAAACCCACAGTCAAGGAGCCACTATCTCCCATAAATATTCTAGCAGGATTTATATTGAAAACAAAAAAACCTGTCATAGAAAACAAAAGTATTATCGAAATTATAAAAACAAAATTTCTATCCAGAACATAAGAAACTATTGCCATTGATAAAAGTATTAAAATAGCAACTCCCGATGCCAAGCCATCCATACCATCTACCAAATTTAGCGCATTAGATAACCCTACAAGCCAAAAAATTGTCAAAAACAACGACAATCCTCCAAAAAAAAGATACCCTACAAATGGAAAATAAATATAGTCTATTCGAAAACCTAAATTAAAAGCTATAAACGAGGCAAAAATTTGGGCTGCTAATTTTATAATAGGATTAATTCCAAAAAGATCGTCATATAGCCCAAGGAAAAATATTGGAAAAACGCAAATCAGGAAATCAGTAATTTCAAATCCCTTTACCAAAAGGGAGTATAAGAATAATGTAATTAGAAAAGGTACAAAAAATCCAAATCCTCCAAGGCGGGATGTTAATTTACTGTGAATCTTTCTCTTATCAGGCTTATCGTAAATTTCCAATTTTTCAGATAAAAAAATTACAAATTTAGTGTTCAAGAGTGAAAGAAAAAAAGAAAACAGACATATAAGAAACAACAAGATAAACTACACCTCTTTGTTATCAGGAATAAATTTTATAATTTCTACTCCAGCTTCATCCAACATCTCTAAAGCAAGTTTATCAGGGTAATCGCCCTGATAAACTATTTTAACTATCCCTGCCTGGATAAGCATTTTTGCACAGGTTATACATGGCTGATTCGTAATGTATATTGTAGAACCCATAAGACTTACTCCATACATAGCACCCTGAATTATTGCATTTTGCTCAGCATGCAATCCTCTACAAAGTTCCTGTCTCTCACCAGAAGGAATGTTCATCTTATCTCTCAAACAGCCAATATCAAAACAGTGCAATAGTCCTGAAGGAGCACCGTTATAACCAGTTGACAATATCCTTTTTTCCTTTACAATAACAGCTCCCACTCTTCTTCTTATACAAGTTGAGCGCGTAGCAACTAAAAAAGCTATTTTCATAAAATAAGAATCCCAATCAGGTCTCACTCTTTTTCCTCTTTTCATTTAAGTATCTTTCAGCTATTATTACAGCTGAAATGTCATCAACTGGCTTATCCAAATATCCAAAAAACTTACAAAAAAAACCTTTGAATCCTTTTAGCGAATTAATATATCTCCATTTGGCTTGTACCGAAGTATTTCTTTCTGATATTATCACAACTTTTAAATCCAAATTGAGCTCATCTATTAACTCCATCACCTTTTTATGCCCAGTTCCACTTCCAACAGCAACAACTTCAATCTCATAACTTTTTATAAATTTTAAAAACTCTTTTTTGAAGTCATTAAGTAGTATTATCCCTTTTGAAAAAACATTATACTTATCATCTAAAATTGCATAACCAATTTTACAACTTCCAACATCGATTCCTAAAATCAATATATAATATACTCCTCACTTTTTGAATATTACACATTTATGATAGAATAGTTTTGAATGTTTGACTACTCAATATTATCATAAAGTTATCAAACTTACCCTGTCTGGGCATTGCGGGATAACAATGGGCAATGCTCAGATAGTGGATTTATTATTTAAAGGAGGATTTTATGCTAGACAAAGAACTTAAGAAAAAGGTAATAGAAGATTTTGGCCTGCATGAGAATGACACTGGTTCGGCAGAAGTACAGGTAGCGATATTAACCTATCGCATTGAAAAACTTACAGAGCATTTAAAAGAACACAAAAACGACCTTCACTCAAAAAGAGGGCTTTTAAAGATGGTAAACCAAAGAAAGAGATTGTTATCTTATGTGAAGAATAAAGATATAAATAGATATAGAAAGCTGATCGGCAAACTTGGTCTTAGAGAAACTGCATAATGAACGGAGTACACAGTATCACAAAAGAAATAGCAGAAGGCATAGTTATAAATATTGAAACGGGACTTTTAGCAAAGCAAGCAAACGGTTCGGTTACTGTTAGATCAGGAGATACTATAGTTTTTAGTGCAGCAACAATGTCTAAAGAAGCCCGAAGTGATATAGACTTCATGCCTCTGGTAGTTGACTTTGATGAAAAGATGTATGCTGCTGGAAAGTTTCCTGGGGGGTTTTTTAAAAGAGAAGGAAGACCAAGCGAAAGAGCTATTCTGTATAGTAGAATTATAGACAGATCTATCAGACCGTTGTTTCAAAAAGGATTAAGAAATGATGTCTGTATCTCTTCCTTTCCCCTCTCGATAGATAATGATTTTCCAGCAGATGTGCTTTCTATCATCGCTTCCAGTGCAGCTTTATGTATTTCAGACATTCCTTTTAATGGACCTGTAGGCGCTGTTAGAGTTGGCGAAATCGACAAAAAGTTCATTTTAAACCCCACAATTGATCAGATCGAAAAAAGTGACATAGATATCGTAGTAGTAGGCAAAGAAAACAACATTCTAATGATAGAAGGAAGTTTTAACGAGATCCCTGAAGATAAGATAATTGAAGTAATTAATTATGCTCTCCCGGCAATAACAAAAATATGCGACCTTCAAAAAGAATTAATATCCTTAATAAATCCAACTAAGAGTTCAGTCTATTTGCAAGAACCAACAGAAGACATTATCAACGCATTAGATTCTATTTTAACGAGTAGCATCACGGATAGATTTCCTCTCAAAACAAAACAGGATTTTGAAAATTTAGAAAAGGAATTAAAAGACGAAATTTTGTCTACTTTGTCTGAAAGATTTGGTACTGAATTTGTAGAAAATAATCTCTTGTTAATAAACCAGGCTTTCCAAAATAGATTAAAAAAGATAATAAGAAACTATGTGATAAAAAACAAAAAAAGAGTTGATGGTAGAAATTTAGATGAAATTAGACCGATATCCATTCAAGTGGGTTTATTACCAAGAGCACATGGCTCAGCACTTTTTACCAGAGGTCAAACACAGGCACTTAGCATTGCAACACTGGGAACACAGGAAGATTCTCAGATAATAGATACCCTTTATCAATCAAGCAATGAAATCAGAAAAAGATATATGCATCATTATAATTTTCCAGGTTTTAGCGTAGGTGAAGCAAGACCATCACGGGGGCCGGGAAGAAGAGAAATTGGCCATGGTGCCCTGGCAGAAAAAGCTTTATTGCCAGTTTTACCAAAAGAATCTGATTTTCCCTACACTATAAGAGTTGTCTCTGAAATACTTGAATCAAATGGCTCATCTTCTATGGCTTCAACATGCGGTTCTTCTTTATCTCTGATGGATGCAGGTGTTCCTATTTCAAAACACGTTGGCGGAATAGCTATGGGACTTATTTATGAAAATGACGAAATTGTTGTTCTATCTGACATTACTGGTTTGGAAGATGCATTAGGGGATATGGATTTTAAGGTTACCGGAACTATTGACGGAGTTAGTGCGCTACAACTAGACGTAAAGGTACCTGGTATACCCATTGACGCTCTTTCAATAGCGCTTAAAAAAGCAAATGAAGGCAGAAAGGTAATCATAGAAAAAATGAATCAAGCTATATCACATCCCAGAGAAGTACTTTCAAACTATGCTCCAAGAATAGAAATGATTCAGATTAATCCGGATAAGATAAGTGATGTAATAGGGCAAGGTGGAAAAATAATCAAGAAAATCATAGAAGAAACTGGCTCAAAGATCAGTATTGAACAAGATGGTAAAATTTATATAGCATCTACCTCCAGAGAAGGTCTAAATAGAACCATCGAAATCATAAATAACATAACTAAACCAATAGTTCCAGGACAGATTTACATTGGAAAGGTAACTAAGATATTCAACTTTGGAGCACTTGTTGAAATTGCTCCTGGAAAAGAGGGCCTGGTCCACATTTCTGAACTCTCGAAAACAAGAGTCAAAAACGTTGAAGATGTTTTAAAGTTAGGAGATGAGGTGACAGTGAAAGTTCTTGATCTTGAAAGCAACGGAAAAATAAATTTAAGCATAAAGGCTCTTTCAGAAAATTCATCAGATTCTAAAAGTAACAAACATTCAGGAAAACAAAAAAGGACAAACAGATAACGAAAATGGTTTTAAACAAAACTAATATCTATTCCGAAATATTACATAGACTTAATATTCTCTATCCTGAAATAAAAAGTAACCTGAACTTTAACACTCCTTTCGAATTTTATGTGGCCATTGTTCTTGCGGCTCAGTGCACAGACGAAAAAGTAAATACGGTAACTAAAGAATTGTTTAAACGTATAAAAAGCTTTGAAGATTTAGACAGAATATCATTAGAGGAATTAGAAGAAGCAATACATTCAACCGGATTCTATCACAATAAGGCAAAGTCTCTTAAGGAAGGGGCAAAGTATATAATCAAACACTTCAATTCAACTTTACCAAATAATTTCAATGACCTTATTAAAATTCCTGGATTAGGAAGAAAGTCGTCATATGCTATTTTAGGCTATGTATTTAATAAAAGCGCTATAGTCGTTGACACTCACGTTAAGAGATTGGCTATGCGCTTAGCTCTTGTAAAAAAAGCCGATCCAATAACTGTTGAAAGAGAGATTTCTTCAAATGTGGAAGAAAAAAATTGGTTTAAATTCTCATATATGTTAAATCAACACGGAAGAACAATATGTACTGCAAAAAATCCTAAATGTCAGGAATGTATATTAAACGATATTTGTCCAAAGGTAGGAATTTCTAATAATAAATGAAATATAAAATAGACTTACACGTTCATACTGATTTTTCTAAAGATTCAAATATTTCTATAGAACAACTGCACAAAAAGTCTATACTAAGTGGCATAAACGTAATCGCCATTACCGATCACAACACGATAAAGGGGGCACTGATTGCAAGGGATAGAATAAGGGATATTGAAATTATTATAGGAGAAGAAATTCTTACTACTCAAGGAGAAATAATTGGACTATTCCTACAAAAAGAAATTAAACCATATCTGAGCGCATCTGAAACTATAAAGCAAATTAGAGCGCAGAATGCTCTTGTATATCTTCCTCATCCGTTTTCCTTTTTTAGAAGTGCATTAAAAAATTCTGTTAAAAGAGCTCTCTTAGATGAATTTGATATAATTGAATCGTTTAATGCTAAATCGTTGCCCTATGAAAATTTTCTTGCTAAAGAGTTTGCAACAAAAAATAGAAAGGTGGTTGCAGCAGGAAGTGATGCACACTCAATAGAAGGATTCGGTAAAACCTATTCTTATGTTGAAACAGAACTAAACGTTTCGAGAGAAAATTTGGTAAAAATTTTGAGTGAAGCCAAAATAGTTGGAAAATATTTTTTTCTTGAGAATATCTTTTATAAAATATCAGCAAGTTTTCAAAAAAGAAAGGAGTTATAAAATGCAAGAAATAAGAGTTGCAATAGTTGGGGTTGGGAATTGTGCCTCCTCTTTAGTGCAAGGTGTTGAATTTTATAAAAACTCACACAAAAAACCCATCGGTTTAATTCATGAAAAGATTGGTCCATATAAATTAGAAAATATTCGTTTCGTGGCCGCCTTTGATATTGACGAAAGAAAAGTAGACAAAGATCTCTCTGAAGCCATATTTACAGCGCCTAATAATACCATAAAGCTTCATGACGTTCCAAACTTAGGCGTAACTGTTATGAGAGGACACACGAATGATGGAATTGGCAAATATGCTGCAAAAGCAATTATAGAATCGAAAAAAGAACCAGTTGATGTAGTAAAAGTTTTAAAAGAATCAAAGGCAGATGTTTTAATAAACTATTTACCTGTGGGGAGTCAAAAAGCTACAGAATTCTACATGAACTGTGCATTAGAAGCAAATCTAGGCGTTATTAATGCGATTCCCGTTTTTATAGCAAGCAATAGTGATTGGGCAAAGAAATTTGAAGACAAAAATTTGCCAATAATAGGTGACGACATAAAATCTCAGCTTGGTGCTACAATTTTACATAGGGCCCTTACTCAAATTTGCCTTGACAGGGGTCTTGAAATAGAGAGAACGTTCCAACTCAACGTTGGGGGTAATTTGGATTTCTTAAATATGCTAGAAAGAGAAAGACTGGAATCAAAAAAGATTAGCAAAACAAATGCTGTAAACTCATTAATGCCAGAACCTATGTCAGAAGAAAATATACACATAGGGCCCTCAGACTATATTCCATGGTTACATGATAGGAAATGGGCATATATAAGGATAGAAAGCAAAGCTTTTGGTGAAGTCCCATTGAATATAGAATGCAAATTAGAGGTATGGGATTCCCCAAATTCTGCGGGAATAATAGTTGATGCACTAAGGCTGGTAAAGTTAGCAAAAGATAGAAAATTAGGTGGGCCAATAATCAGCGCTTGCGCATACCTCATGAAAAGCCCCCCAGTACAATATCCTGACACACAAGCAAGAGCAATGCTTGAAAGTTTTATAAAGGGAGAATAATCTGTTATTAATAAAAAAAATAATTAAAAGAGTTATTTTTGGTATTTATTGGGATAATAAAAAAAAGAGGGAAATTATATTAAACAACTATAAAATAATAGGCAATGCATCCAATCATCCAGATTATGAAACGCTTGCCAAAGAAGCTCTTGTATCATATAGCGACTATATATACGAAGTATTAGTATTAGTTTTAAATAAAAAGAGTTTTAATATAAATTTTTTTAATTTAGAAAGACTTGATGAAGCTTTATCTTTGAAAAGAGGGGTAATAGTGAATACGGCACATATAGGCAACTGGGATGCAGGAAGTTTATTTGAACACAGAGGTATCAAATTAAAAGTTGTTGCAAACCTTGATTTCCCTTTTGCTGGTCATTTAATAAAATTAATCCGTTCAAGAATTGGCTTTGATGTGATTCCTGCAAAAGGTGGATTAAGAGAAATAATAAGCTCGCTTAAGAAAAATCAAATTTTATGTATGCTTAGTGATATAGCTTCAAATCATCCATCTGAATATATAAATTTTTTAAATCATAAAATTCCTTTTCCGAAAGCAGCTTTTCAGATAGCATCTTCAAGGCAGTGTCCAATTCTACCAGTATTTATAATCAGGAAGCAACCATTTAGTTTTGATTGCTACATAGAAGAATATATTAAGCCAAAAAAGGACTACAAAGCCACAATGCAAGAATGGGTAAATTATTTTGAAAAATACGTAAAAACTTATCCACAACAGTGGTATATTTTTTTGCCAATGGAGATAAAAAATGGATAAAAATTTTGTTAAAGCCGATCTTCACATACACAGCAGTTTCAGCGATGGAATAGCGTCACCGGAAGAAATAGTTAGATATGTAGCAAACTATACGGATCTCAAAATAATTGCCATAACAGATCATGACAATATAAAGGGATCCCTAAAGGCTGTTGAATTAGGAGAAAAATATGGAATAATTGTAGTTCCTGGAGTTGAAGTAACTACCCTACAAGGTCACATAATTTGTCTTTTTATAGACAAACACATAAGGAAATTTACCAGTATTTATAAAACTATAGAAATAACGTATGAATCAGGCGGAATAATAGTTCTTCCTCATCCAATGAGTCCTTTAACGTATAGCGTCTCACTTCGTTGTATAAAAAATATATTTAAAAAAGAAACCTTTCCAAAACCAGATGCAATAGAAATAATAAATCCTACGCTTGCTGGTAGAGTAGTCAGGCAAAAGGTAATAGAACTAAATAAAATTTTAAAATTGGCAGAACTTGCCGGTACTGATTCTCATACGCTGGACACAATAGGAAGTGCATACACTTTGTTCCCCAAAAGTATAAAAAATCTCGAAGACGTGAAAAACGCTATTATAAATAGACAAACCAGAGCATATGGAGAGTTTTGGAGTGTTAAGGATCATATAAGAATTGCTAAAACAAGACTAAATTCAGATATAAAAAATATCGCACAAAAAATAGGTAGCAAACTGATAAATGGAAATAGATAAAAGAAAATTAATAAAACCAATTATTTATCCTATAGCAAAACTTTTATCAAAAATGAATATTTCTCCAAATTCTATAACTATTTTTTGCACTATAACAACCTTTCTTGCATCACTTTCAATTATATTTCTTCCAAATATAATTAGCGCTTTGCTTTTATTAATTGCAGTTTCATTCGACTCTGTAGATGGGTTGGTTGCAAGAATTTCCGGGAAAATAACCAAATTTGGAGGTTTTTTAGATTCAACTCTTGATAGGCTATCTGAAGGCTTTATTTTTACTTTTATAGCCATATATGGAATCATAAATACTAATAATCTTATTATAATTTTCTCTTTTTTATCAATGGTTTTTTCTTACATGATATCTTACTCGAAGGCAAGAGCAGAATGCGACAATGTTCCTATCAAGGGTGGACTTATGCAAAGACCAGAAAGGCTTTTATTGCTAGTTGTGTTTTTGGCAACTGGCTATTTATTACAGGGACTTATAATACTTACAATACTTTCGATATTTACAACTTTTCAAAGAATTTTAATAGCATTCAAGGGATATAAACAAAATTGAAAAGCTATATCCTTGTCAGGAATTTTAAACTCTCTTAAAGTAAGGCATAAGAATGTTTTTTAAAGAAAGGATTAAAATTTTTCTGTGTTATTTTATATTCGAAAATATAAGGTTTTTTGCACGTCCTATTTCCTTTTTTATGAAATCACTTCATAAAAAAGGATTTCGTTTAGCAAAATTAAGATTTAAAAATTTATTTCCAAATTTAAGCGAAAAAGAGTTAAATATTCTTGTCAGTCAAAACTTTTATAATTACTCAATTTATTATCTTGAAATAATTTTATTGCCGCTTTTAATAAAATTTACTAAATACTTTATCAATAACTTTCAAGAATCATATTCAATATTAAGAAATTGTTTTCTAAAAGCAAATGATAAAGGCATAGTTGTTATTACTGCTCACTTTGGCAATTGGGACCTAGGGTCTTACATAATATCATCAATATCAAAAGAGTGTAACAAAAAAACATTTGCAGTAGCTGAGTCAATAAAGCCCAAATGGCTGTTTAAATTTTTTAAATGGACAAGAGAAAAAGCTGGATTAGAAACAATTCCACTTAATGAATCTACTGGAATAAAGTCTTTAAAAGAGTTAAAAAAAGGCAATGTAATAGCACTTGTAGTCGACAGAAACTTAACAAAACACGGAATAAAAACAACATTTTTTGGAAGAGAATGTATCTTCAACGATGGACCTTCAATTTTAATAAAGAGAACTAACCCAAAACTTTTTATAGCTGGTTTGTATAGATTAAACAAAAAATATCAAATATACTTCAAAGAAATAGAGTATAAAAGTGAAAGTTCAAAGGAAGAAATAACAAATTTATTAATAAAAAATCTAGAAGAAATGATAAAGATCAGTCCAACACAATGGTTTATCTTTCAACCCAATTGGATTGGAGATGATTACGAATGAAGGTAGCCCTTGTCAGCCCATACTCTTTCTCCTTTAAAGGAGGAGTTAATACTCACCTTTTTTTTCTACAGAAATTCTTTGACAAATACAACATAGAAACGCACATAATTGCTCCTGCAGAACCAGGAAAACCACTTGCCTACAATATTGATCACTCAAGATTTCACACAGTAGGTAGATCTTTTCCTTTTATGACAAATGGTTCTATAGCAAGACTTGCACCTACCCCAGGAGCTCTCGGAAAAATACTTTTGCTTAAAGAAAACTTCGATATATGGCACATACACGAACCATTTGCACCAGGTCCATCTCTTTTTTCTATATTTACTATAAATAAACCAATAGTAGGTACTTTTCACGCCTATTCTGATATACCTTTCCCCTTTGAATGGTTTAAACCAATTTCAAAAAAATTTTCCGAAAGGATAAATGTTAAAATTGCTGTTTCAGAAGCATCAATGCACTTTGCAGAACAATATATTAATGGAGATTTTAAAATCATACCAAATGGAGTTAATATTGACATATTTGCCCCCTCTGAAAAATTTCAACAACCGACAATACTTTTTGTTGGAAGACTTGAAAAAAGAAAAGGGCTTGATGTGCTATTAAGAGCATGGAATAAAATTTTCAAAAAATTCCCTGATGCGCAACTTAGAATTGCTGGATATTCTACTGAAAAAAGAATTAACAAATTTCAAGATCTTGATGGCATAAAGTTTCTTGGAGAATTAAGCGAAGAAGACCTTGCAAGAGAATACTCAAAAGCCTGGATATTTTGTTCACCAGCATTAGGTGGCGAAAGTTTCGGTATGACTATTCTAGAAGCACTTTCATGCGGGACAGCAGTTGTTGCTTCAAACATCACTGGTTTTAGAAGTCTTTTAAAAAATGGTCAATATGGTTTATTAGTTGAACCAAACGATCCAAATGATCTTGCACAAAAAATATGTTATTTGATTAAAAATAAAGATGCAAGAACAGAACTGGAAAAAAAAGCAAGACCTTATGCAATAAATTTCTCCTGGGAAAAAATTACGCTTTCTCTTATTGATAATTACAAAGAAGCTAAAAATATCTTTAAAACTAAGTTATAGCTACTGTTTCTATTTCAGGTTCTTTTTCTCTTGTCTTTACAACAAGAACAGGTCTTACTGAATAAGTAAAAACTTTGTCAGACACCGATCCCAAAAAGAAATTGCTAATTCCTGATCTCGATCTATTTCCAACAACTATCAAATCTACATCTTCCCTATCAGAAACATCTAATATTTTTGATGCAGGACTACCCCTTTCTACTATTCTTTCAACTTCGACACCCTCAATATCTATATCTTCAAACGATTTTACAAATATATCATTTGCTTTTTTTTCAATTTTAAGATCAATTTCATCATCAGATAATAAATAATCTTCCCTCGAAAGCTGCCTTTCAACATAGAGTGCTATTATTTTAGCATCCTTTTCTTTTTTAGCTATTTTAACTGCCCACAAAACTGCCTCTCTAGAATACTTGGTGCCATCGACAGCTACAAGAATTTTCATATACGCCCTCCTTACTTATCTAAGAGCACCTGACAGATCTGTAACTCTATAACCCTTGCCTATAAAGTACTTTATCATTTCCGAAAGAATTATTGGAGTTGTTTTACTTCCGATATGAAGTAAGATTATACTTCCATCTTTAAGATTATTATATATTCTATTTTTTTCCCTTTCAACAGTCATGTTATCTTCCCAATCAAGAGAATCGATAGTCCAATAAACTGTTTCGTATCCCAAAGATTTTAATACCTCTCTAACCCTATCATCCCTGGCTCCATAAGGAGGTCTAAACCATGGCCTTGGATCCTGTCCAGTAGTTCTGATAATTATTTCTTGAGCTTTAAGTATGTCTTCTCTAATTGCTTCGTTCGACATTGTTGTCATATCTTTATGAGCATAAGAATGATTTCCAACTTCAAAACCATACGCCGTAATTTTTTTAACAAGGTTAGGATACCTTTCACAAAAGGGTCCGGTAAGAAAAAAGGTTGCCTTCACGTGATTTTCTGATAAAATATCTAGAATTTCAGGTAACCTACTACCATCAGCTCCCGCATCAAATGTAAGAACTACAGTTTTGCCTTTTGTTCGATCTATCTCATATCTTGAACTATAAATTTTAGATGCTTCATCAACTTTTTGTTCTTTAGCTGTTCTTTTGTTACTAGCTTTAGGAGTAATACTCTCGTTTTGATTGTTTACAACTTCCTCCTTAACCGGCTCGTTGTCATTTTGAGGTCTATCAGTATGTAATACCCTACTTCCCGCAAAAAGAAACAATACCCCACATACTATTAAGATAACAAAAGAAAATCTTTTTAACACTAGCTATTTTTAACAATATGAGGTGTAAGCAAGAATATCACTTCTGTCCTACTCTTCATGGTGTAATCATATCTAAACATTGGACCAAGAAGTGGCATATTTCCTAATCCCGGTACAGAAATAGTTTGTTTTCTCTCTTGATCGTTAATTAGGCCACCGATATAAAATGTTTGGCCATCTTTTACTCTTGCTGTAACGTCAGCTTCTCTTATAGTCGTAGTAAAGGGTTGATTAATCTGAAGCTGAGTCACATCGCCATTAAATGCAGAAACAGATGGAGTCACGTGGATAGTAATCTCTCCATTTTCGCCTATAAATGGAGTAATTTTTAACAAAACTCCCACGTCATACTCATTTGTAGTATACGTTACGTTACCCCCAGTAGCAGAAGATACCTGAGGTATATACAACTTATCACCGGCAAACACATATGAATCCTGCCCATCCAAAGCAAGAATTCTCGGATCTGAAAGTATTTTTGCATTATTATTGTTTAGCTGAGCATAAAGACTTGCAGTAATATTAGAAATCGTACCGGTATAAACGCTGGATTTACTTTTTGAGGTACCATAAGTCCTTGTACCGGTTACACTGCCGGAAACCTGAACATTATTTGGCCATTGTATACCTAATTGTTTTATTCCCTGATTGTCAAGTTCAATAACCATTACCTGAACTTCTATTTGTTTAAGAGGTTTATCAAGATTTTGGAGCAGTTCTTGTGCAATTTTTTGCTTGTCTTCTGGTGCAATTACTGTAATTGTATTTGTTCTATCATCATAGAGCACCTTCCCAGAACTGTTACTTGTGTTAGATGTAGAAGTTGTCTCGCCTCCACCAGAAGAAGATGCAATCTTTGTGGAAGAAAACGATGCACCTATACCCTCTGCAATAAGCTTAGCTACATCAACTCCCTGCCTCATAGTAGTTACTTTATTTATAGTTAACCCTGAAGCCCCTCCTCCACTGCTACCGCCAGCAGTCGCTGAGCTAGAAGTCTCTATTATCGTCTTATTACCCACATTATATAATTTATAAACTCTAATAACGCCAAAATTACTAAGATCCTTATCGGTACCTATTACGAGAACGTTGCCAACTTTTTGCATCGAAAAGTTGTTAATTTTCGTAACAAGCTTAATTGCATCATCAACGCTTATATTCTTTAAATCCACAGTAACTGATCCTTTAACAGAATCAGCAGCAATTAAATTGTATCCCCCTAGCCTTGCCAGAGTCGCCAGAACATCTCTTATATCGGCCCCCTTAAAAGCCATATAAGAGATCATAGGAGAGTTATCAGTTTGGTAGTTATTGCTATTCTCGTTTTGTGTATTATTAGATTGCGATTTAAAACTTGATAAATTAAATCCCCTTGGATAAAGGCCTGAATCTAAACTGTTTACACTTTCAGAACTCGAAACATTTTGATTTGATGATTTGCTTTCCATATTTTCGTTTTTCGAGGAGTTAATTTGCTCAGATTTGCTAACTTCTTTAGACTGAAACTTCAATTCCAAAACATTGTCTGCAGTTTTTTGAATGCTTACACTCGTATCTGGATCTCTAAGATATGCATAGAGTTCTACTCCTTCTGGAATAACATAATAAGAAAGATAATCAATTTTTGTAAGATCAGCAAAAATCTTTTGTCCTGGTTTTAGAGAAAGATTTACATTTTTAAAAGTAAATTTTATGCAGTCAGGATAATTAAGTCTTTCTTCACTAACGCTGTTCAAATCTATTGGCCCTGAAAAGGTAAGAGTCAATTCATCATATGTATCCTGATTATTTGTGCCTATATTAACAAGAGCGGGTTTATCAGAAGCGTAAGAAATTACAGAAATAAATAGAAAAAACAGAAAAAGACACACCCTCAAAAACCATCTCATAAAATTCACCTCACAAATTTTATAGTTCATAAGTTCTAGTTTGACCAGAAGAGGTTAAAACTACACTATTAAAATATATATTTTGAACTCTAATGTTTCCCAATATTATATCGCCTTGTTTAACAGTATATGTCTGTTGACCATTTTCTATAATTGCTAACATCTTATCATTAACTCTCATAATTCCCACCAATTTCAATGTCGGAGGAAAAGGACTTATTTTTACCATAGGAAAGCCGGTATTTGAACCCGAAGATTTATGAAGATTTGTTGAACTACTCTCGGAACTAATAAGAGGAACAAAGGGATCTGACCTGCCTATTGGTACATTTGGCTTTTCAAACGTTTCTGGATTAATAATATTACTAGCAGTAACCTGAGTATTTTCCTTTTTAACTTCAGAAATTTGTCCAACTTGTGGAATTTGGGATCCTTTGGGATTTGTTTGAAAAAAATAAGGATATAGGTTAATGCCTATTCCTATTATCAGAACTAAAAGAAGAACCCCCAATATAATTTTCATTCTTTTCTGTTTATCCATATTTGCTCTCCCTACTTAGACTTCGACAGATCGTAAAATCCATCTAAAGTCATATCCAATCTCAAAGTTTTATCTTTCTCAGAATAACCAACTACCTGAAAATTATCTAAAGTAAGTATTTTAGGAAAGGTGCTCAAGCTTTGTATAAATTTTTTCATTGACTCATAACCGTGAAAATCTACTTTAAGAGCAAACTTTATAGTTCTAACATTTAGAATTTTTTCAGCGCTCGCATAAGGATTGCCTACCGATGGGTTGGTAACATTAATATTAGCAGGCTGATTTGCTGGCTGCATAACTGCTTTACTAAAAGCCGCCCCAGTATTGACATTTGTTTGTTGTTGTGACTTTTGCTGAACATTAGGAGTTTGAACAACTGCTTCTGGTTTAAATTCAACAATAGTACCACCTGATGCCTCAATTAGATTTGACAAGTCTACATACATCCTGGCCATATCGTTTTGAGTTATAAACCTTGATTTTATCCTATCAATCTCAGAACTCACCTTGTTAAAGTCTTCTCTAAGGGCAGCTAAAGCGAGAGATTTATTTTTATATTCGTTTAGCTGCAACTCTTTGGAATCCAGAGTTGACTTCTGTGTTATAAATTGTTGCGCCTGTGGTAAAAGAAAAAAAACTCCAAAAAAGACAACAAACAAAAAAGACAACAAAAACGAGAGCATCTTTTTCTCTCTATAACTCAAATTTCTAAAATAATTTAATATATAGTCTTTCATCTTGAAACCTCAAAGTCGAAAATAAAGTTAAAAACACTATTTGAATTCTCTTTGTCTTTACCAGAAACTCTAATGATTTCATCTAATCTTGGATTAGAAAGTATTTTAGATTTAGATATCAGATAATAGAAATATGGAGGAGAAGTAGAACTAAGCGAAGAACCGTTAAGAGTATAATGAGATCCGTTTATTTTCAAGGAAGTAATCCAGGTATCAGCAGGTATATTTGCCCTAAGATCCTCTAAAACCTCAATATCTATCTTAGACCTTTGATCTATCCCCTGCATAACCTTATTAGCTTCTTGTAATTCATTTTTCTTTTTTAGAAGAATATCATAATTAAGTGCATCTGGCATAAGTGCAGTAATTTGAGCGTTTAAGCTATTAATTTTAGATGACATATAGAAATTTAAAGAAAAAGCAACACCTGTAAATAACAAAAGAATAAAAAAGATAGCCATGGGTACAAGAAAAACTAAGTTTTGATTAATTTCTTTGTTCTTCTCAACGAATTCTTCAGGTAATAAATTTACAACGTATCTCATATAAACCCTATTCTTCATTTCTCATCCCCAACCCTACTGAAATACCAGAATAACTAAGAGCACTCTCATCAAAATTCCCTTTAAGGAATTTGTTTGGAACAATCTTTGCCTCCCCGAATGAAACGCTAATTTTTTCTTTAATATAATTGAACAAAGGCTTATCACTTTCGCTTCTTCCTACAAAACTTAATTTACTAATTTCCTTGTTAACCTTATCAGAAAGATAAAAGTTAATAGTTCTTTCAATCTCAGATACAAGCAGTTCGAGGCTTGCAGTATCATTTTTTATAAGATTATCATAGGGGATTAAAATAAAACGCTGATATACAGGAAAGCCTTCATCCAGAATTAAAATATTTACTCCTTCCGAAAATACTTTCATAACCATTTGAATCCCAGAGATAAGCTGCTCCCCCAAAGATCTAGCAAGCGCTAAAATTGAAAGATCTACCTTATTCAGAGTCAGGCCCGCCCTATTAAAAGAGTCTATATAAGAATCAACTATTCTTCTCGGACAGGCAACTAAAAGAGCATCAACGAAATTATCATTTCCTATACTAACATCCCTTAAAAAACAACTATCAATATAGGCTTCTTCAGGTGGAATTGGCAGGTATCTATCTGCCTCAGATTTTACAACGAAAGGAACTTCATCAGCTGGCAGCATTGGAAGCCTAACATTTTTTAAAATAATTTGGGTTCCATGAAGGCCCAAAACAAAGTCAACATTTTTAAATGGGCCAAATTGTTGTTCAAGCAAAGAAGAAAAAGACTTTACGCTTTCAATATTCGAATCTTTAGTATAAGGTTGCGGCAATATAACTTCCTGATAATTTTTTAAAAAAAAGGAAGATTTGCGATTTTCCACATGAGAAAACCTCAATATATTGCCATCTATTTCAATACCACAATAAATTTTTTTCTTTTTAAATAAAAACAATTCTTCCTCCGCCCACAATAAAATAAAATTATTCGATAATACTTTATAATACATGTTATAACGCATTTTTACAATATACTTTAAATTAATTTGTGCCAATAGTAAGATTTTTTTAAAACCAATGGCGAAAAGCCTACATTTAACCAATAATTAAAAAAATATTGAAAAAAAGAAGTTCCCCCACCCACATTATTTTTTAAGATTGCATTGATTTATAACTAATCATCTTATTTACAGAACTCACAAATGCTTTTGCAGATGCTATAAGAATATCAGTATCAGATCCTCTACCAATAAAAACCCTATTATCAGAGTCTTGAACCCTTACTGTAACCTCTCCTAAAGCATCTGTTCCACCCGTAATGGCTTTAATATTAAAATCAATTAAATTTAACTTTAAATTAACAATTTTTTCAATTGTCTTGTAAATTGCGTCTACTGAGCCGTTACCGATACCTGAGTCTACCAATCTTTCTCCGGAACTATTTTCTAACACTACAGTCGCTGTGGGATATGAATTGGTACCTGAAAAAACACCAACATAATCAATCCTGTAAAACTCCTCACCCTGGAAAATAATATCACTAATAAGAGTTACAAGGTCCATATCATGAATTTGCTGCTTTTTATCAGCCATTTCTTTAAAAGCTATAAAAGCTTTGTTTAAATCAGCTGAAGACAACTTGAACCCTAAATCTTCTATCCTTTTTCTAAAAGCATGTCTACCTGAGTGTTTCCCAAGCACCATTTGTGAACCAGTAAGCCCGATAAGTTCTGAATCAAGAATTTCATAAGTCCTCTTATCCTTCAAAACGCCATCTTGATGTATACCTGATTCGTGAGCAAAGGCGTTAGCACCCACAATAGCCTTGTTTGCCTGGACATTCATCCCTGTCAAAGACGATACCAACCTACTAGTTCTATAAATTTCCTGAGTATTAATATTGGTAAAACTCTGATAAAAGTTCTTTCTAACATAAAGTGCCATTACTATCTCTTCAAGAGCTGCATTCCCAGCCCTTTCACCAATTCCATTAATAGTACATTCAACCTGTGAAGCTCCAGCTTCTATAGAAGCTAAAGAATTTGCAACTGCAAGTCCCAAATCGTTATGACAATGAACAGAAATATCCACATTTTCTATCCCTCTAACATTCTCTTTAAGATAGCGAATAATCTCAGCCATTTCACTTGGAGTAGCATAACCGACAGTATCAGGAATATTAATCGTTTTTGCTCCCGATTCTATAGCTACACTAACACATCGAGCAAGAAACTCAAGGTCACTTCTAGATGCATCCTCTGCAGAGAACTCAACATCTGTACAAAGGGATCTGGCATAGGTTACTGACTCTCTTATCTTAGACAAAGCTACTTCTCTTGAAATCTGAAGTTTCTTTTCAAGGTGCAAATCCGATGTGGCTAGAAAGGTATGAATCCTGGGATTTTTATTGTCTTTTATCGCCTCCCAGGCTCTGTCTATATCTTCCTTTTTTGCCCTTGCAAGCGCTGCAATAATTGGACCTTCAACCTCTCTTGCAATCTGTTGAACAGCCTTAAAATCGCCTTCTGAAGCAATGGGGAAACCTGCCTCGATACAGTCAACGTTAAGCCTGGCCAATTGCTTTGCAATTTCACATTTCTCTTCACTATTAAGACTTACACCTGGAGACTGTTCTCCATCTCTGAGAGTTGTATCAAAAATCTTTATTCTTTTCAAGGCGTTCACCCCTTAATATTCAACTTTCGGTAACCACGACATCATAGCTCTAATTCTCTTTCCAACTTCTTCAATTTTGTGCTCTCTTGCCTCTCTTCTAAGGGCATTAAGCATGGGTTGACCTGCAGCATTTTCCAAAATCCAGCTCTTAGCAAAAGTTCCAGTTTGAATATCATTTAGAACCTTTTTCATGTTTTCTTTAACTTCTAATCCAATCACACGTGGTCCAACTGTTAAATCACCATACTCAGCTGTATTCGAAATTGAATGTCTCATCCAACCAAAACCACCTTCATATATTAAATCTACTATTAATTTCATCTCATGGAGAACTTCAAAATATGCTAGCTCAGGTTGATATCCAGCCTCACAAAGAGTTTCAAAACCTGCTTTTATCAATGAAGTAAGTCCACCACACAAAACAGCTTGTTCACCAAATAAATCGGTTTCAGTCTCTTCTTTAAAAGTAGTTTTTAAAACCCCTGCTCTTGTACCGCCAATTCCCTTAGCATAAGCAAGTGCCATATCAAAAGCGTTGCCACTGGCATCTTGATAAATAGCATACAAACATGGAACGCCTTTACCTTCTTGAAATTGCCTTCTCACAAGATGTCCGGGACCTTTTGGTGCTACCATAAAAACATCTACATCAGCAGGAGGAACAATCTGATTAAAATGAATGCTAAATCCATGAGCAAAAACCAAAGCTTTACCTGCTTTAAGATATGGTTTCACTTCGCTCGCATAAATTTTTGCTTGTAACTCATCCGGAATTAAAAAAACAATTATATCAGAATCTTGAGTCGCTTGAGAAACGGTTGTCACTTTCAAGCCAGCATCAATAGCTTTTTGAGCGCTTTTTGAATCAGGCCTTAAGGCTACAATAACATCAAGGCCACTATCTTTAAGATTTAGGGCATGTGCATGTCCCTGACTTCCAAAACCCAAAATCGCAATCCTTTTGTTTTTTAAAAATTTAAGATCCGCGTCCTGATCGTAATAAACTTTTACCATAATTTAAAATCCTCCTCACATAATTTTTCAAAAAAATAAAACTATTAAGAATCTATTATTAGATTCAACTGTTCTATCCTCTCTTCATTGCTACTCTACCACTAAACAAAACTTCGATAATACCATAAGGTTTTAAAAGATTAAGACAGGCATATACCTTTTCTTCATCTCCAGTTACTTCAACAGTTAACGTATCTTTGGAAAGATCTACTACTCTAGCCCTAAAAATATTTATTATCTGTAGAATTTCTGATCTCACAGGACCGCTTGCTTTTGTTTTTATAAGAACAAGTTGTCTTTCAACAATGTTTTCTTGTGAGTAATCGAATACTTTTATTACATCAATAAGCTTGTGTAGTTGCTTTGCAATCTGTTCAACGACCTTATCATCCCCTTCTACAAGAATAGTCATTCTAGAAAAACCTTCATTTTCCATAGGAGCAACGGTCAAAGATTCGATATTATACCCTCTTCTAGCAAATAAGCCGGCAACTCTTGCAAGCACACCCGATTTATTTATAACTACTAAACTAAGAGTGTGTCTCATTTACTTTCCCTCCCATAAATCATCTTTGATATATCAACGCCAGGGGGAACCATTGGGAAAACATTTTCTTCTCTTTCTACCCAAATATCCAATAAATAGGGACCTGAAGAAGAGAGACATTCTTCAATTGCATCCCTTAACTCTGAATTTTTCTTTACTGTTCTTGCAGGAATGTTGTAAGCTTCGGCAATCTTTAGGAAATCGGGATTCCCCGATATTAAATCAGTTTCAGCATATCTTTTCTCAAAAAACAAATCCTGCCATTGTCGAACCATACCTAAATATCCGTTATTAACTATTATTACTTTTACCGGCAATTTATAAGAATTTAAGACAGCTAGCTCTTGAATAGTCATCTGGAATCCGCCATCTCCAGCAATACAAACTACAAGTTGATTTGGCTTTGCAACTTGAGCCCCAATAGCCGCAGGAAGCCCAAATCCCATGGTTCCAAGTCCGCCCGAAGAAATAAATGTTCTCGGGTCAAACCTCTTAAGATACAGTGCCGCAAACATTTGATGCTGACCAACATCAGTAACAACAATACCGTTTGTACCTAAAATCTGACTGAACAAATAGAAAAACTCTTGTGGATAAATGCCTTCATGTGCTTTTGGAGGCTTGTATTCAAGACAAAACTCTTTTTTCCATTCTTCTATCTGCTTCATCCAATCATTTTTCGGTTGCATTTGTTCTAGCTCTTTATTTAATTGAGCTAACACCTTTTTGCTAAGCCCAACTATTGGGACCAAAACTGGCACATTTTTTCCTATTTCTGCTGGGTCAACGTCAATATGAATAACTTTAGCATGGGGCGCAAATGAAGCAAGATGTCCTGTAACTCTATCGTCAAAGCGAGCTCCAATTGAAATAATTAAATCAGATTCCATTAAAGCTTTGTTAGCACATGGCAAGCCATGCATTCCAGGCATTCCAAGATGATAAACAGAATCGGGATGCAAGACTCCTTTACCATGTAAAGTATGAGCTACAGGAATATGAGTTTTTTCGACAAATTCTTTGATCTCTTCAACACAATCTCGTGCTCCTCCACCAACCAAAATCACTGGTCTTTTCGATTTCTGTATAATTTTTACAGCTTTTTTAATTTGTAAGGGGTGTCCTTCTGTAGTAGGCTTATAACCAGGAATATTAATAGGTTTTGTAAAATTAAATTCGTTCTCATTCATTAAAATATCTCTTGGGAGATCGATAAGAACCGGGCCAGGTCTCCCTGTAGAAGCAATATAAAAAGCCTCTTTAAAGATAGTAGGTATTTCTTGCTGATTTTTTACGATATAGCTATGTTTTACAATAGGTAAAGTTATACCGAATATATCGGTTTCTTGAAATGCGTCTGTGCCCATCACATTAGTAGGCACCTGTCCAGTCAGTGCAACAATAGGTATCGAATCCATATAGGCGTTTGCAATGCCAGTTACAAGATTTGTTGCACCAGGACCAGAAGTCGCAATACACACTCCTACCTCGCCAGAAGCCCTAGCATAGCCATCAGCAGCATGCGCTGCACCCTGCTCATGTCTCATCATATAGTGAGTAAAAACTGGATTTTTGTAAAGTTCGTCATAAAGACCCATTATTGCTCCGCCCGTGATGCCAAATGCATTTTTTACACCTTGAGACTCAAGAACTTTTAAAATTGCAGCTGTCCCTCTCATCTTCATAAATATCCCTCCTTCCAAATTTTTTTAAAAAAAAACCCTCACATCACGAGGACGGAGGGAAGTTCCGCGGTACCACCACGATTAACCATCCTAAGGATGGTTCACTCTGAACTTTAACGCAGTCTTACGTTCCTGATTACTTAAATTCACCAGAAAAGCTCCCAGGCGAGTTCGAAAGCGCCCTTTACCGAATCGCACCAACCTTCGGCTCTCTTAAAAAGTTAAGCTTTCTACTACTCCTGTTCGTAGCCTTTAACTCTATTAAATTTTCAAAACGTTAATTCTATATATAATAAACCTTAAATTTAAAATGTCAAACATTGTGAAATTACAAAAAATTATCAACCAAAAATATTTTTGAAAATTTTCCCAATAAAGTTACCCTTATTTTTTTTAGAACTAATTTCAGGTAAAAAGCTTTCAAGTTTGTTTTTCGAATCAATATTTCCTAAATCTTTTGACTTCTCATACCAATACTTTGCCATTTTATAATCCTGTGATGTACCTCTACCATACTCATACATCCAGCCCAGTCTATACATTGCATCAGCATTTCCCTTTTCTGAAGCCTCTTTGAAGTATTTGAAGGCCATTTTATCATCCTGATAAGTACCTTGTCCGTGAAGATACATAAGTCCAAGGTGGTACATTGCATCAGCATTTCCCTTTTCTGAAGCCTCTTTGAAGTATTTGAAGGCCATTTTATCATCCTGATAAGTACCTCTACCATACTCATACATCCAGCCCAGTCTATACATTGCATCAGCATTTCCCTTTTCTGAAGCCTCTTTGAAGTATTTGAAGGCCATTTTATCATCCTGATAAGTACCTTGTCCGTGAAGATACATAAGTCCAAGGTGGTACATTGCATCAGCATTTCCCTTTTCTGAAGCCTCTCTAAAACATTTAAACGCTATATCGAAATTTCTTGTAACATTAAAACCCAATAAATATTTTAATCCAATTTCAAAAAGTACTTTAGGATCTTCTTGACTCTCAATTTCCAAAATATCAATATCAGGTATTTCTTTTTGATAAGCTATACCTTCATTACCTGTAGAAAGTTTTCTATCATCAAAATTAATGCCCTCTTCCCTTTGCAGCATTTCTTTCGAAATAGTTTTATCCACTGCAAAAGTTTTGCCTTCTACTTCATCAATCATCGCCAAAAGCTCATCCATCGATCTAATTCTATTGTTTACATTAACTTCAAGACCTTTTGAAATAATTCTACCAATTTTAGGACTTATACCCGCTAAATCTAATTCTTTTAAAGTTTGCAATCTATCTGGAGCAGGTGGTGGAGGAAAGCCTTTTATTAACGTATAAAAATTAGCGCAAAGTGAATAAACATCTGTATATGGCCCCCTTCTCACTCTCTGACCGTATTGTTCAAGAGGTGCAAAGCCAGGAGTAACAATTCTATCATAATTGCCTGTTTTCTCTGCTATAAATTGCCTGGCTGATCCAAAATCAACAATTACAATTCGACCTTCTTTTGTTAAAACTAAATTATCTGGCTTTACATCCTGGTGAAGTAACCCCGCATCATGAACAACTTTTAAAGCCTGGGCTACTTGTTTAATATAATTAAGAGCTTCATTTTCGGGTATTTTTCCTACCCTATTCAACAACAAAGACAAAGATTCCCCTTCAAGAAATTCCATTACCAGATACGCAGTGTTGTTTTCTTCAAAGAAATCAAGAACCTTTACAATTCCAGGGTGATTTAACCTTGCAAGAATTCTACCCTCGTTTAAAAATTCACCAATACTCTCAGAAGAATCTGAGTCAAAAATAACAACACTACCCTGTCTGGTAGCTCCTAGTGCAAATAACTCCTTTATCGCTACTTTTACATCAAGCATAGTTTGTACTGCTGAATAAGTAAAAGAAAATCCACCTTGAATAATTACATCTTCAATTCTGTACTTCCCATTTTGAAGAAGAGTCCCCGAAGCCAGCGACATTATAGAAAGAGTCCTGGTCCCAGAAAAAGCCTTTTCAACAATTGACGTGCCACATACCGGGCAAACATTTACTTCCTCTGATATAGGTCCATACCCGCAAACCTTACAAAAAATCATACTCTCTCCTTAAATTTTTTAAAATTCTTTATAAATAGCAACTGCTGTCGCATTGTCAGGCGCCCCTCTTTTCAAAACTATTGAAATTAGTTCATTTACCAGGTCATCTGGCCTATTAGATAAGGAACTTATAATAGAAAACAGCTCATCGTCCGGCAATTCACCCCATACTCCATCGCTTACTATTAAGACAAGATCTCCTTTAACTAATTGAACAAAGTGTTTCCCCAATTTTTGATATAGTCCTTCTATGTAATTTTCTTGTTTATCTATTATAACCCCCATAGACCTTAAAAGTTTATTTCTATCGGGACTGTTAAGGGCTTCTTCTCTTGTCATTATTCCACCTAAAATCAACGTTTCAACCAAAGAGTGATCGTTTGTTAACCTTTCAAGCTTTTTATCCTTATACAGATAAATTCTTGTATCACCAACATGTGCAATAAAAAGCTTGTCATCATAAATGAAAATGCCACTAAAAGTACAACCTCCATTTTTACCATTTAAACCTTCTAAAACAGCCTTGTTAGCCCTCCATGCAAGTTCAATTGTTTGATTGGCTATATGTTCTTCATCATCAATTAGTTTAAATTTTTCAGTTAAAAAGGCATCTACAGCAGCTTCACTGGCTATCTCTCCTGCCTCCATCCCCCCCATACCATCTGCTATACAGGCTTTCAAAACGTTATGTTTTCCAAAATGATTATAGAAATACATCTGGGCATAACCAAATGAGTCTTCATTGATTGATCTTGAAACGTTCAAGCCAATTGTTGAGGCCGCGCCAATATTATATTTACAGTGGCGCACTTCGATTGTAGAGCATATTTGATTTAACATATTATAAGCATCATTAAGAGAAAATTTTGCTCTACTTCCAGGAAGAGCAAGTGAGAGGAATTGTGGAATACCAGGAATATCATAACGAGAAATAATTTTGACATCAAAACCATTGTTTATTGACATTGCACTCAATAATTCATATAGAAGGGAGCCCAGCAATTTGATCGTATAATCTTCTATTTTATAAGCTTGGTTTGTTAACTCAAAATCTGAAAAGCTTATAATTGTAGGAATTTTTGAGAACTTAAAGCCATTTTCTGATTTCACTATGTCATTAACATTAATATTCTTAAACATATATCCTTGATTTTTTAAAAGAATAGATGCTTCACATATGTCTTTTATAAGAAGTAGCGACAAATCTGGTGCTAATGGGAGATTTATTCTTTTATCTTGATAAAACTTACAAACAATATTATTACCGAAAAGACTTAATATTTCTGGAAAAATCTTTATCTTTAATATCTTTTCATAGACATTAACCCTTTCCCCGTTATAGCACAAAAACGTTTTGCCATTATATTCACATTTATTCCATCCATTTTCAAAGGATTCAACAACTTTAAAAGAATTAAACGATTTTTCAAAATCTAAACTCTCAACAGCTTCATCATCCATAAGATTTCTCCATATTTACGACCAACCTATCTTCCTGTTGCTTTTCTAATATCATCATCTGTAGGCATATCCTCTCTAGAGTGATCTAATAGTTGTGTTTTTGTGCCTATTTTAAGCGTTTTAGCCACGTTTGAGCCTATATATTTCTTAACCCTAATTTCTTCTATTGCTTTATCTAACAAAGCCGTTAAGTCTTCATTTTTTAATTTTATAGTTAGACTTCTTGCCAAACCCAAAATTTTTTCTGCTTCTTCGGGCGATTTATGTGCCTGACTAATTGCCTCACTTACTATTTTCTCAATGTTTCTTTGTTGAACCCAATCCATTACTTCTTGATCTGTTTGAACTGCCAACAGTTGGTCCTTCGTAAATTCAATTCCAATTTCAAAAGGTCCTATTTTTTCTCTAGTATCAGCATTTGGAACCTGGTAATATAGCTCAATTTTTCCCATTTCAACCTTTGAGACAGGCATCGAAGGAATATTAAATTCTAGAAGATAAACATTTCTTCTCCTTGATTCGAGATTCCCCAATAAGTAAGGTGCATTCTCTATCATAATCTCATATTGAACGGGAAAGATTTTTGTTATCCTTTCAAGAGAAAAGCCATCTTTTAATTCAATTTCCATTTCAATATTCATAACCACTTCCTGTGTCGCATGACCTAATTCGTTTAAAAAGACATAAGGCAATTTACTAACGTTAATATTGCTTGAACTTTCAGAATCGTTTTCAACATCACTTAGGTGCAGAGGTTTACCTAAAGTTCGATCAGAAATCCTGCATAATAAATCCTCATTCCACTCGTCACCAACACCAACCGATATCACAGATATATTAGAAAAAACAAGTTCATCAAGAACTTTTTCAACCTGATCTGGATCAAAAACGTTACCATCTGTTAAAACAACCATCTTTTTTATCCCGGCTTTATCCTTAAGTAAATCTAAAGAAACTTTCATCCCAGCACCCAAATTTGTACCAACTGTGCCAGTCTTAATTTGCTCAAATGATGAAAATATTTTTTCACTCTTCGTCGCAGCGGTAAATGGCAGAACAATTTTTGCTTCATCATCGAACGTTATAATACTTATCTCATCATCATCTTTTAAAATGTTAGACTCAAGAATTTTTTTCAGGGATTCAACAACAATTTCAATTTTTGACTTATCATTTACTGTTTCGTTCATTGAACCAGATGTGTCAAGAACAAAGGAGACAAAAAGCTTTCCTCTCTCCTCAACTTCTTTAGCAACCTCAATGCTAAGCAAAACAAATAGTTTTTGGCCACTGGTATCGGCCAACAACCTTTTCCTATGAGTCTTAAGATTTACTTTTAGCACTATAAGTCTCCTTAGACCATTTTCTATATTTTAAACTTTCTTACCTCATCTTCAAGTTCATTTGACTTTATCTTAATATTACTCGAAACTTCTTCCAATTTACCTGCTTCATTTAATTGTTTATCAGCTCTTTCTGAAATGTCCTTTGTTGATGAAACAGTATCTTTTGAAATCCCTACAAGATTTTCGATTGCCTTTTGAACGCCTATAGATGCTCTGTTTAGTTCGTGCACGTTTGAAAGATCTTCTTCAGCTAAAGCAGCAAGATTGGCCAAACTTGTCTCAATGTTTTTAATGTCTTTTGAAGATATTATACCCAAAGCTTCGCCTTTTATTTTCTCAAATTTTTGGTACAAATTACTGATGTTATCCTTCAAAGTTTTAACAAAGTCTTCTATTTCAGAAAAGTAGTTCCTCAGATCTTTTATGCCTTCAATATATTTTTCAAAATTAAGATCAAAATTATCAGAGTTAAACAAGCGTTCGTTAAGATTGCTAGAAATTTCATTGGTTGTGTACAAAAGCTTTTCGGAAAGATTACGTATCTCATCTATAATAACACCAAAGGCTTTCCCCTGTTCACCTAATTTTGAGGTTTCAATTATAACGTTTGATGACCAGAGCTGAATTTGATTCGCAATGGTTTGAATCGGAATTAAAGACATTCTCATTTTCTCAGAGATCTCTTTTATTCCATCAGAAATTGTATTTATGTTACTAGCCATATCTATTGCTGCTCCAACGACACTTCTTTTTTCTAAAATACTCTTTTCCATTTCTTTAAATTTCGTATCTACTGCCAACAAGTTGCTACTTACGTCCTCAAGCTTATTCGTAAAATCTTCAATGCTCCTTGCTATTCTATTGATGTTTTGAGCAATGCTAGAAGCAGCAATTGCTTGATCTTCGACACCTTTAGATATACCCTGGATACTCTTTAGCAAAATGTCCTTATCTTCATTTAATTTGGATGCAATAGTAGATAAATTCTCTGCTCCTTTAGCATTTATTTCAGATAATTTAGATACATCGCTTGAAGACGTTGTAAGAGAAGACGACACCGACAAAAGATTGTTAGAAGCATTTGCTAGATCTTTAATAGCATAATTAATTTTTCCAATAACGTTAATAAAGTTTGATCTTATAGACTCTACAGCCCTTACAACAACTCCTAACTCATCGTTGTAAACAGGATTAAGAGGTTGGCTAAGATCACCAGAAGCTACCCTTTTAATATCTTTTACCAACAGTCCTATTGGCCTCATAAAGAAAAATTCCATAGATAACAATAACAAAATTATACCGATAACAATAGCTAAAATGTTCAAAGCAAACTGCATTATAGTAAATCTTTTTAACATGTTATTATAAAAAGAAGTATCTTTTGCAATAAAATACATTCCAAGAATTTTTCCATTTACATCTTCAAGAGGATAATAATATGCAAAATAAGGCTTGCCAAATAGTATTTCTTTTATAAAGTTATACATTTCTGAAATATTTCTAGGATTACCATAATCAACTGTTTTGCCATCCTTTAGTACTGGATCATAAATAGAAGATTTAAAAAATTTATCAAAGTATGGAAGCTCCTCATTTTTAATAGACGTGGAAACCATTTTCTCCCCATCAAAAAAAGCTACTTCTACTCCAAGAGTATCTTTAATTTGAACTGGAATATCTTTAATTCCAGCAATTTTAAAACCTGTTGAAATGGCTCCAATAATTTTTCCTTTTTCGTCTCTAATTGGTGCTCCACTTCTTACTGATAGTCCAGTAGTATGTCCCTTCGCAATGCCAGATTCAACTTTACCACTTAAAGCGCTTGCAATTTCTGGTAAATCAGATAAATTATCACCTCTTTCAGCAGGCGCATTACTTCTCGCTATAACTCTGCCATCAGAATCAGTAACTGTCACATATGATCCAGGGTAAAGCTGAGAAATTTTTTCAATAAATGAAGATAGAGAAGCAAAATCTTTATTTTTTATATCATTAACAAGGTCGCGTTCAGTAGAAAGGATCAAAGCAATTCTCTTTGAGTCCGTAATCTTTGAATCAAGAAATAAATTAAGACCTTTAGACGCGTTTGCTATATCATTTGACAGAATTTCATTACTAAAGTTATAAATTTGAATTAATCCACCACCAGACAATAACAATCCGAAGACAAAAAAGCTCAAAAGAACCATTATGCCCATTTTTTTACGAAGGGCAGCATTTAAGAAAGTACGAAAAATCTTCATATTACCCCCTAAGTTTAAGTTATATAAAAATTATATACAAAAAACTTAAACTATATCCATATATTTTGTAGAACAACTTTGAACTTCGTTTAACCCCTGATCTTCAGCTTCAAGATAAGTAGCATAAAGATCCAGATCCCATTCTTCCCTATTTTCTCTTGAGTACAAAATTGATTTTGCAACATCTTCCCAAACTTCGTTCCCATCAGGTTTTAAGCCATATGCCCTCAAACAATCAAAAACATTAAAGTCCTTCTTCTTTTTCTCACCATCATCATAAACAATAAATCTTGGCAATTTAAGACCTTCTTTATCTACTATAATCCAGAACCTTTCAACCGATTGAAGTTCCTTCTCAATCTCTTTCCTAATTCTACATTTTAAACCCTCTATTGATATTTTTACAACCTCTTCTTCTATATTCTTAAGCTCTTCACCGCTAAATTCACTTATACTAAACAATGCTTTGTCATCGTATTTTTTTAAAATTTCGAAAAATTCTTCCCATGAAATAAATATATCATAAAAACTATCAATCCAGGAATAAATTGGCATTTTTTGAATTTTTTCTTCAACGACTTTTTTTAAATTTTTCTTAATAATATCAATCTTTTCCAAAATTATTTGTCCTCAATATAAAATAGATATTTTAAAATTATGAACATCAAAATATGCTCTCAGCCTTTCTTTCAACATAATCAAAAATATAGTTCCAATCGCTCTGCTCAAGAAAAATATCAGACGATTTAAGATTTTCTATAACCTGTTCTGCCCTTCTTGCTCCTACAAGCAAACATGAAACTCCTGGCATCATTCTAGTCCAGGCCAGAATAAGTTGTGCTGTTGTAATATTATACTTCTCTTTTAGCCTATTGAACTCAGCCAAAATATTCAAAATTTTTCCCCTAATTTGAGGGCTAAATCTTGATTCGAAAGATCTGTTGTCGTCTTTGGGAAATACCCTATCAAGAGTTACTTTACCGCTCAATAAACCCTTTTCAAGAGGAGAGTAGGCTATAAAAGAAATATTATTCTTTACACAATAGGGTATATTTTCAAACCTTGCTTCCATATCCAGCATACTAAATTTCTCTTGATCAGATTGAATTTTTGCATACTTCATAAACTCTTCAATTTCTAAAGTTCCAGCATTACATATTCCAATTTCTCTAATCTTCCCCTCTTCTTTAGCCTTTAAAAGAGTCCCCATTACCTCTTCAGCAGGAGTAATTCTATCAAGCCAGTGGATCTGGTAAAGATCTATATAATCAGTATTTAATCTTCTAAGGCTTTGGTTTAATTCGTTTTCTATGGATTCTTTACCTAGATATCTATAAACAGGCTTATCGTTCTCCTGAAAAAAAAACGTGCCTTTTTCTGTATCCCAAACTAAACCACACTTTGTAGCTAAAACAACTTTGTCTCTCTTACCCTTTATTGCCTCTCCAACAATCTCTTCAGACAGTCCTAAACCATAAGCAGGAGCAGTATCAATAAAATTGCCTCCATTATCTATAAAAGCCTTGATTGTTTCAATTGACCTTTCTACATCAGTACCACCCCAGGACCAACCACCTATAGCCCAGGTACCTAATCCTATTGTAGAAATCATAATATTAGAAGTCCCTAACTTCCTATATTCCATTAACTACACCTCAACTTTAAAGTTTCATATTAGTTTAACATTTTTTTATAATAAAAAAAAAGGTCGGACTTAAGTCCGACCAGAATATTATTTAAATAATATTTATTACTTTACTTCGACCTTACCGCCAGCAGCTTCAATCTTTGCTTTGATTTCAGCTGCCTCTTCCTTTTTCACCTTCTCTTTAATTGGTTTTGGAACGTTGTCAACTAAATCCTTTGCCTCCTTCAAACCAAGTGAAGTAATCTCACGCACAACCTTCAAAACATCAATCTTTTTTGCACCCACATCAGTTAGAATTACGTCGAATTCTGTTTGTTCTTCAACCTCTTCCTGAGGTGCTGCAGCAACCCCAGCACCAGCGGCTGCAACTGCAACGGGTGCCGCGGCTGTAACACCAAACTTTTCTTCAAAAGCCTTAATAAGTTCTGAAAGTTCAAGAACAGTCATTTGAGATATAGCTTCTAATATTTCTTCTTTACTCAAAGCCATTTTATCCTCCTAAATGTTTAAAATTTTTTAAAAACTGTCTTTACAAAATTAATTTATATTTTTTTAAAAATCAAGAAGCCTCCTTTTTATCCTTAAGGGCCTGCATAGCATATATAAAGTCTCTTGGAACAGCACCAAGTACTCCTGCAAACCTTGACAAAGGACTCTGTAAAAGATATAACACCTTTGATAAAAGCACTTCTTTTGGTGGAATATCAGCAAGAGCTTCAATTTCTATAGCGCTAAGCGTTTTATTCTCTATAAATCCACCTTTAATCGTTCCCTTTTCAAATTCTTTAAGAGAAGCCTTCAAGACTTTTGCGGCAGCGCTAATATCGCCCTGGACAAAAAGAACTGCGGTTGGCCCAAACAATAAATCTTCTACTAAAGACTTTTTATTAATCTGATCAAGTGCTATACCAAGCAAGGTATTCTTTACTATCCTGAGTTTTGAAGAAGTTTCTCTTATTCTATCCCTCAATTCAACGCTCTCTTTTACATTCATCCCTTTTAAATCCAGTAAAAAAACAGCAGAGGAATTTTTAAGATCTTCTAAAATTTTACTTACAGTATTTTCTTTATTTTTTCTTATTTGACTTACCATATATTTCACCTCCCTTCAATGAAGATAAAAATTTATCCTTAAAATTATGAATATACCCAGGCAAAGGCAATACCTGGGTATTATCTTCCTTTGCCTCCGCAGGATTTATGATTATCTCACCTGCTTCTTTGGCCAATATTCAGTTTAAACTTGTTATTTATTAAAGGTTTACTTTCTTTACAGACTCAGCTGCCTTAGTTGGGTCTATCTTTATTCCAGGACCCATTGTTGAAGAAATAGTAATACTCTTCAAATAAGTTCCCTTTGCAGCAGACGGCTTTGATCTCAAAATTGTATCCATTACGGCAGCAAAATTTGCAACCAGGTCTTCTTTTGAAAAAGAAACTTTACCTATTGGAACGTGCAAAATGCCACTTTTATCGGTTCTTAGCTCTACCTTGCCAGCTTTGAATTCCTTTACAGCTCTTGCTATATCAAAAGTTACTGTACCAGTTTTTGGATTTGGCATCAAACCCTTTGGGCCAAGAATTCTACCTAATTTACCAAGCGCGCCCATCATATCTGGAGTTGCAATAATTACATCAAAATCAAACCAACTTTCCTGTTGAATTTTTTGTAAAACATCTTCAGCTCCAACATAATCAGCTCCAGCTTCTTTAGCTTCGTTAGCTTTCTCCCCTTTTGCAACAACCAGAACTCTAACCTTTTTTCCTGTTCCAGCTGGCAAAGATACCGTTGTTCTAATTTGTTGGTCTGCATGCTTTACATCCAGACCAGTTCTCACAGAAACCTCAACAGTCTCATCAAATTTTGCCCTAGGAGAATTTTGTACAATTTCAACAGCTTGAGCTGGATCATACTTCTGATTTCTATCAAAAAGACTTAGTGCCTGAATATATCTCTTACTTCTTTTATGCATCCTTACCCTCCTAGCCTTCAATTACTTCTACGCCCATGCTGCGCGCAGTACCCTCTAACATCCTAACTGCACCTTCAACACTGTTTGCGTTCATATCTTTTAACTTTTTTTGGGCTATTTCTTCAAGTTTAGATCTTGTTATTTTTCCGACTTTCTTTTTATTGGGTTCACTACTACCTTTTTCTAATTTTAGCGCTTCTCTAATCAGGACCGAGGCGGGGGGAGTCTTGAGAACAAAATCAAAACTTCTGTCCTCATATACTGTAATTTCTACAGGAATTATAGTCCCTTCTTGAGATGAAGTTTGAGCATTATAAGCTTTACAAAACTCCATTATATTGACGCCGTATTGACCCAATGCGGGACCTACCGGTGGTGCTGGATTAGCCTTACCTGCAGGCAACGCCAACTTTACAATTCCAACAATCTTTTTCTTTTTCTTCTTAGGAGCAGCCATTTATTATAACCTCCATCAATTAATCAAAATTAAACCTTTTCTATTTGAGTCAAAGCTATCTCAGCAGGAGTATCTCGACCAAAAAGATTTATAACAAGTCTTACCGTTCCTTTCTCAGGAAATATCTCATCAATTACTCCCGTTTGTTCAGCAAATGGCCCAGCAGTAACTCTCACTACCTGACCCTTTTCAAATTCTACTCTTATCACAGGTTTATCTGACTTTACATACATCATAATCTTTTCAACTTCTTCTGGGCTTAGCGGCAAAGGCTTTTTTTTGCTACTGATAAAACCAGTTACTCCTGGAGTAGTTCTAACAAGATTCCATGTAGCATCATCAAGATCCATCTCCACCAAAACATAGCCAGGAAAAACTTTTTTTGAGCTTTCTTTCTTCTGATGGCCTATCATTTTAACTTCTTTCTCTACAGGTATTAAAACTCTTGTTATTTTGTCTTCAAGACCTTCCCTTTGTGCTCTAACCAATATTGCCTCTTCAACTCTTTTTTCATAATTAGAAAGAGTTGTAATAACGTACCATTTTAAATTAGGATTAGCTTTTGTCATAAGGAAGTCCAATGACCAAATGTTGAAATCAAGAAGTTAAAAATAGCAGTAAAAATAGCATCAATTGCCCCTACAAAAGCAGCAACAATTAGACTAAACGCCAGAACAACTCCAGTAGCAGAAATTACTGTTTTTCTATCAGGCCAACTTACTTTCCTGGCTTCAACTTTAACTTCAGAGTAAAATGAAACAATCTTTTCCTTTATATTACTAAAAGATAACAAAGTACACCTCCACGAGGTATTAAGAAATTAAACAAGCTTTATGCTCCCACAACTAGCGATGTGGTCACGCAAAAATGGCAGGCCAGGCAGGACTTGAACCTGCAGCCCCCGGTTTTGGAGACCGGTGCTCTGCCATTGAGCTACTGGCCTAAAACAAAAGCATTATAATACTATTTTGTTTCTTTGTGAACAGTTACTTTATTACATCTTGGACAATATTTCTTTAATTGCAAACGATCTGGATCGTTGATTCTATTTTTCTGAGTATGATAATTTCTTTCCTTACACTCCTGACATGCTAAAGTTACCCTTATTCTTTTTTCCTTTGCTCCGGCCTTAGCCATATCAAAACCTCCATATATATTTCATAGACGGTTAATTTTATAACATTAATAAAAAACTGTCAAATTTTATTTGTTAAAAACACATCTTATACCCTCAAAATTCCTGCACTTGCTACAAGATATACACGAAACTTTTTCCTGGCCATTTTTAAGTCTTATAACCAGATCAGGTTCTCTGATAAATGGTCTACTAAGAGAAATAAAATCAGAAAAACCCTTTCCAATAATTTCATTCATCAAAGAGAGGGATCTGATACCTCCTACCACGCTTAGTGGAGTATTAATATTTTTTCTAACAATTTTTGCTCTTTTCAAAAAATACCCTTCATCTTCAATTTTTAAAATATTTAACCTATCAATTGGATTATCCTTTGAACCAACGACACCACCACTTATTTCAATTAAGTCTACGCCGTGCTCCTCAAGAAGCACTGACACGCCAACAAGTTCTTCTGTTTCTATATTACCTTCTTTAGTCCCGCCTGTGGAATTTAATTTTACAAAAATTGGATAATCCTTACCAACAGCATTTCTAATAGAGTCAATCACCTTAAGAGCAATTTTTGACCTATTTGCTATACTTTTGCCAAATTCATCCTCTCTTTTGTTTGAATCGGAAAAGAGCGTCCTACACAAAAAATATCCATGAGCCAGATGAACACAAACTGCGTCAGCTCCAGAAAGCCTTACCCTTACAGCTGCTTTTGTAAAAATCTCAACCAAAATATTAATATCTTCTTTAGTTATAGTATTGTGATCAATTGGTTCTAAATTATTCGTAAAATCTTTATTCGTCTGGAGGCCTGCATGAGAAATTTGAATTGCAAAAAGTGAGTTGTTTTCGTGTATTACGTCAGCCAATTTTTTATATCCTTCAATAAATCTATCGTCATCTATCCTATTTTGCTTTAACCCAGCTCTTCCACGTGGGAACTCGACACAAGAATGGCCAGAGACAATTAGTCCAACTTCTCCCCTTGCAAGTTCTCTGAACATATTCAATTGTCTTTCTGATATTGAACCGTCTTCATTACCTAACCAATCGTGTGTAGCAGATCTTATAAAACGGTTTTTAAAATTCAAATTTTTAATACTAAATGGAGAAAAAACATCCATTTGATCACCCCCTAATATATAATTTTAGTTATTATATTACTTTTTTAAAATAAAAAAAGCCTGCACTAATGCAGGCTTTCGAAGGCTCAAACTGAGCCCTAATTAAAATCCTCAGCCACCACTAAAACAGCCACCTGAGTCAGATCCATCATCAGAACTACTTGTATTAGCCCAGTGATTAACCCTATAAACCTTTCTAACGTTCTCTGAATTGCAGTTTGGACATACTACTTTTTTACCATCAGCAGATGATGGTAAATATATGTCGAAGTCCGCACCACAATCCTTACAAAAATACTCAAATATTGGCATTTAAACACCCCTAACTATTTATATATTTATTACTAATTATATACTCAAAGTTTAATTTTTTCAACATTTCCTCGCCATATAAATACTCTACGAATTGAAAAGCAGATCGTCCCGTAAAACTCCCACCCATTTGAATCCATTCAAGAGCTTTTTGGTTCAAAATATCCTCCTCAATTTCTAAACCTCTAAGATTTGCATAATTTCTAACAATTTTTAGATACTGCTCCTTACTAAAGGGAGAGAAAGAAAGCCTAATGCCAAACCTTTCTACCAGAGAAATAGTCTCTCTATAGGAGTCGTTTGCAAATTTTTCATCTGTATCTTCTTCTTTTGTCAAATGTCTTCTATTTGACGTAGCATAAACCAGTATGTTAGAAGGTCTCTCTTCAATATCGCCATCTAGTAACGCTTTTAAAACCATCCAGGAGTCCTCACCTATTGAAAATGACAGATCATCAAAAAAAAGTATAAATCTATAGTCCTCATCTCTTAACAAACCATAAAGATTTGACAAATCACTTATTTGTGATTTATAAATTTGGATAATTCTCAATCCTTCAGAAAAAAATCTGCCAAGCATAGCTTTAACTAAACTTGATTTGCCAGTTCCTCTCTCTCCCCAAAGCAAAACATCACTAGCAGGCAATCTTTTTACGAATTTGAAAGTATTTTTTAACAGAGTTTCAATTTGATCATCAATACCTAAAAACTTGCTTAAGTCATAATAACTTACATTACGTATGGGCATCAATTTCTCATCCTTAAATCTAAATGCAGCTATTTCCTTTAAATCTTCTTTAAACGACATAAAAAACCTCCTCTTTTAGTAAGACCCAATTATCTATTGTATCTTTTACAATTTAAAAATTTTTTTATTTCAAAGCATATAACCTATAATATTAAGTATTAAATTAAAGTTATGATTTAAACTTTTAAAAATATTATAAACTATAAAATAATATCCTTTGGAGGAAGTATGGAAAATTTAATCAAAGCGATGCTAAAACCTTCTTTTTATCCACACGAAGCAGATGTAAAACTTATTGAAACTCATATATCCTGCGTTTTTTTGACCGGAAAGTATGTTTATAAAATAAAAAAACCAGTTAATTTTGGTTTTTTAGATTTTTCTACTCTTGAAAATAGAAAAATTTTTTGTGAACAAGAAATCATATTAAATTCAAGAATAAGCCCAAATTTGTATTTAGGGGTTTTACCCATTAGTCTAATAAATAACTTTTATATTCTAAATTCACCTGAAAACATAGTTGAATACTGTATTAAGATGGTAGAATTACCTCAAGATTCTCTAATGTCAAATTTACTAATGAAAGATAGAGTATCTATGGAAGATATCAAAAGAATCGCCGAAAAAGTTACATATTTTCATTCAATAGCCAATAAGGTTAAAGATCCTCAATTTGTAGAATCCATTAGATATAATCTGGAAGAAAACTTTAGACAAACCGAAAATATTGTAAACTGGTTAATTTCAAAACACAATTACAATTTAATAAAAGATAATTCGCTTTATTTCTTTGATTCTCACAAATCTGATTTTTTAAAAAGAATGGAAAACGATTTATTTGTCGACGGACACGGAGATTTACACTCGAAAAATATTTCTATCATGCCAGATGACATATATATATTTGATTGTATTGAGTTTAATGAAAGATTTAGAATTCAGGACGTGGCTTCTGAAATTTCATTTCTCTCAATGGATCTAGACTTTAACAACAAAAACGATCTCTCATTGGCATATATAAATTCTTATCAAGAACTAAGTAACAAAAATATAGCACCCTATCTAAACTTTTTTAAATCCTATCTTGCTTACGTAAGAGGAAAGGTTTTATCGTTCTCTTTTTTAAACGAGCAGAAAAACAAAGAACTTGAAAGAACAATTAGAAGATATTTCAGACTTTCTGCAAAATATTTTGATAGCGCGCTGCCAACAATATTTGTTATCTGCGGCCTCTCTGGTACAGGGAAAAGTGCGCTCGCTAAAAGATTGAGTGCCAGAATAAATATTAAAAGGCTTTCTTCGGATGAAATAAGAAAAGAACTAGCAGGAATTCCAAAACACGAAAGCGCAAAAGCTAATTATAATCAAGGAATATATTCACCAGAATTTACCGAGAAAGTCTATAACAAAATATTTGATCTAACTAATGCAGAAATCAGGTCAAATAATTCTGTGATTATTGATGCTACCTTTAATTCAGACGTATATCGAAAGATGATCTTAAATTTACAGGAGAATTTAGGAGTCGATATGATCTTAATTGAAAGAGATGCCGATTTTGAAGTAATTAAAGAGAGATTAAATAAAAGAGCTCTAAAGAGGAATACATCAAGCGATGCCGATTTAGCAATTTACAAAAGGCAACTATCAGAATATAAGCCATGGAATATATCTAAAGGTATTACATATGAAAAAATAGGCAACGTAAAGGATTTAGATATTCTTTGTGAGGAATTAGCAAAAGAATATCTTTTCCTTGATGTTTTTGAAAAAAATATATAAATCAAAAAATCAAAGAGTTTTACTCTTTGCAAGCAACTACCAAATATTAAATTAATTAAATTAATCTTCCGAATAATCTTCCTCCCACGTCATTGTGGTATGCGTATAGGTATCCTCATCCTTTACGCCTCGTTGAACTTCTGTAATATGTGCATGTCTAACTCGAAATGCCTGCAAAATAAACTCAACCGCTTTTTCGGGTTGTGCTTTCTCACCGCATGTATACACATCCAGTGCAGCATAACCATTTTCAGGCCATGTGTGTACTGAAATGTGCGATTCAGAAACTACTACAACACCACTAGTCCCGGACGGAAAGAACTTATAAAAGTGAACAGCTTTTACGTCCATGTTCGCAACCTTAGCAGCTGCCAAAAAAATTTCTCTTGCTCTTACTGGATCCCCTATAATAGCAGGGTCACATCCAGAAGCCTCAACAATGTAATGCATTCCTATTGCTTCCAAAGCTTTTACCTCCTAAAACGAATCACAAAAAGTGATTATATCACATTATAAAAAAAATAGTTTAATCCATATTATTACAAATAAATTTATAAGTTAAATAAGAAATTAAAGTGCCAAAAGCCATAGGCACAAAAACTGCGCTCGAAATAATATTCGAATTATTAAGCTCTTTTTTTGGAATCTCTTTAGAGAAGACAACGTTAATTCCCGAAACAATTCCAAAACTTTTAAGTTTTTTCCTAAGAATTCTAGCAATAGAACAATTAGATGTCTTTGAAAGATCTGCATAGGTTACCATTGTAGGATCTACTCTATTTCCAGCTCCTGCACTAACTATAATATTAATTTTTTTATAAAAACGTTTGATCAGTAATACCTTTGCTTCCAGATCGTCTATAGCATCAATAATTACATCTGGTTCGAATTTTTCAATCTCATAAATAGCATCTTGAACTCTACTTTCTGAAACAACAACATCACAGTCACTTATTAACTTCAACCTCTTTATTGCTTCTTCAACTTTCAGTTTGCCAATGTTGTCAAAATTCGACAAAATTTGCCTATTTAGATTGGTTATTTCAAACCTATCATCATCAACTAGAAAGAAACCTCCGATTCCCAATCTTGCAAGAGATTCCAAGGCAAATCCCCCAACCCCTCCAAGACCACAGATTGCAATTCTTGATTTTTTTATCTTCCTAACACAATCTTCACCCAAGAGTAGTGAAGTTCTATGAAATCTTAATTAAATCACGCCCTCTGCACTAAATTCATTTAGATGGCAGATTAGATTTATCGACAGTAGTTTAAATTCTTCATCATATTCAAGAACGTTTATGCCAGCATTTGCAAGCTTGAATTTCCAAAAGAAGTCATAAGGAAGAGAAAATATGTCCATCAAAATGACCCTTATCACTACATCATGTGTAACAAAAGCAATATCCTTTTCTCTATATTTATTTACCCATTCCTTAAAAGCGCTAGTAGCTCTCAAAGACACATCATGCAAGCCTTCACCTTCAGGCATTTTTGCCTCGTAAGGCTTTACCTTCCAAAAATTATAAATCTCCTTAAATTCTTCCTTTACTTCAGCTACAACTTTTCCTTCCCATAAGCCATGTGATATCTCTAAAAATCTATCATCATAAAAAACTTGCAATTTTTTTGGATAAAATTTGACAATAGAATTTGCTGTTTCTTTTGTCCTGCTTAACGGAGAGGAAACTATTATATCTAAGGGCAAATTAGAAAAATACATTCCAAGCTTTTTTACTTGCTCTAAACCAATTTCAGAAAGAGGTATGTCTTTTACCCCCTGATACCTGCTTTCCTTATTCCATTTAGTTTCGCCATGTCTAATTAAATATATTCTCATGAAAGGAAAATTGACCTAAGCTCTTCAATATCCCCTCCGCTTATTAATTCACTAAGCACATCATCATTAACCTCAGAATCAACGCTTAAAATCATTACAGCCAGGCCACTGGTCAAATTTCTTCCAAGTTGCATTCCTGCAATATTAATGTTGTTCCTTCCTAAAATTGTCCCAAATCGCCCTATTATACCAGGCTTATCTCTATGTCTGGAAACCAAAAGATAGCCCTCTGGGAAGGCATCAACTCGATAGGAATCTATTTCTATTATTCTTGGTTTTTGATCAGATAGTATTGTTCCAGAAACTGATCTAACGCCAGAATCAGTTAAAACTCTAACTGTTATCAAACTCTTAAAGTCAACATCCTCTGACTCTTTTATCTCTGTATACTTGATACCAAGTTCATTTGCAAGCGACAGTGCGTTAACAAAACTAACATGATTACCCTTTATTTTTATCAAGTACCCTTTAAGTACGCTAATTGATACTGAATTGACATTTTTCTTAGCAATATCTCCATAATATACAATCTCAATCTTATTTACTCTATCAGAAACCAGATCTTTAATAAATTTTCCCAGTCTTTCAGCTAAATCAATCCATGGCAATAAATCATCAGACACTCCTCTAAAAGCAGGCAAATTAACCGCACCATGAGGAATCCTGCCATCGAAAAAAGCAATAATCTGATCCACTACATCAAGTATAACATTTATCTGAGCTTCTTTGGTAGCAGCTCCAATATGTGGAGTCAAAACAGTATTTTCTATAGAAATATATGGATTATCAGCCAAAATAGGCTCGGTCTCAAAAACATCAGAAGCAGCTCCAGCTAAATGACCTGACTTAAGAGCATCTGCAACAGCATCTTCATCAACAACTCCACCCCTAGCAGCATTAATAATATAAGATCCCTTTTTCATCAGGTTAATTCTTTCTTTATTAACTAGATGATATGTGTCTTTTGTTTTTGGGACATGAAGAGTTACAATATCAGCTTCTTTAAAAACCTCATCAAGGGACATAAGTATAATGCCCATTTCCTTTGCCCTATCAAGAGTTATATAAGGATCATATCCAATTACTTTCATTCCGAATGCCTTTGCATACTTTACAACATTACTTCCAACCTTTCCTAGACCAATAATTCCTATTGTTTTCCTATAAAGTTCATGACCTGTAAACTTGTTCCTCTTCCATTCGAGATTCCTAACAGACCTATCTGCCTGAGGAATATTTCTGAGGAGGGAAATTATCAAACCAAAAGTATGTTCGGCAGCCGAAATAATGTTTCCTTCAGGAGAGTTAATTACAACTATCCCATATTTCGTGGCAGCCTCCACGTTTATATTATCAACTCCAACGCCAGCCCTGCCAATTATTTTAAGATTTCTGGCTTTAGAAAGAATCTTTTCAGTAATTCTCGTTGAAGATCTTATAATAATAGCATTATAGTCTACTATAGTGTCGGCAAGTTCATCTTCCGAAAGTCCAGTTTTAATGTCTACCTGAAAACCTGCAGACTCCAACCTTCTTATACCAAGTTGAGAAACCTCGTCAGCTACCAATATCTTTTCATTCATTTACATTCTCTCCTCAAAAACTTTCTGTGCTGCCTTAACTGATACACCTTTTTCAAACTTATATCCCAGTTTATCAAGAGTTAGTTCAAGAGCTGCAAAGGTTGAAAATATTTCTGTAGCTCCTATAAAACCTAAATGGCCAATCCTAAATATTTTACCTTTAAACTGCGATTGACCGCCTGCAAGAACTATTCCAAAATCTTTTCTCATTGTATTTATAATATCTTGAGGATTGATTCCTTCAGGAGCAAAAACGCCCGTAACCACAGGACTTGCACAGCTGTCATCCGACACCAGTTTCAAACCAAGAGCCTTTACAGCACTTCTTACAGAATCCCTTAAAACAATATGTCTCTTCTGGAAGTTTTCGAGACCTTCTTCAAAAATCATCTTTATAGATTCTTCAAGTGAAAAGTAAAGCGAAATAGGTGCTGTAAAGGGAGGTTGCCCCTTTTTATATGATTCATGATATTTTCTGACATCAAAATAAAATCTTGGCAAGTTAGAATTATTTGCTCTATTAAGAGCCTCTTTAGATACTCCAAGAATACTAATTCCAGGAGGACAACCAAAAGCCTTTTGAGAAGCTGCAGCTACTACATCCACCTTCCACTTATCCATCTCAAAAGGCGCTGCAACCATGCCACTAATTGAATCAACCACAAACAGAGCTCCATGTTCCTTTATGATCGGTGAAAGTTTTTCAAGATCGTTTAGTATAGCTGTAGAAGTTTCGTTATGCTGAACCAAAACTCCCTTATATGTACCCTTTGGATATTTTGATAAATAATCCTTTACCTTTTCTGGGTCTGCATATTGACCCCAAACGAATTCCAAAGCATCTACATTTAAGCCGTATGCGCTTGCAATCTGGACAAAACGTTGACCGAAGTTACCGTTGACCAAAACTAAAACCCTATCATCTTTGTTAAAAAAGTTCGAAACGCACGCTTCCATAGCTCCAGTTCCAACTGAAGCAAAGATATAAACTTCGCCTTCATTAGTTTTAAAGATCTTTTTCAAACCATCAACGCAATATTCGTGAATTTTCTGAAAGACCGGCCCTCTGTGATTTATCATTGGCCTTGAGTTTACTCTTAAAATTCGAGGTGGAACAGTAATTGGTCCAGGAATCATTAACATATGATTGTCATTTAAGAAACGGTCCATCTATTCCTCCCGATTATCTCTTAGAGTATTGAGGTGCTTTTCTTGCCTTCTGTAAACCATATTTTCTTCTTTCTTTCATTCTTGAATCCCTTGTTAATAGTCCCTTAGATTTCAACAACATCTTTAATTCAGGATTAAGAGAGAAAAGTGCCCTTGAAATACCGTGAGAAAGAGCCCCTGCCTGAGAAGAAATCCCTCCTCCAACTATCTTTGCCCTTACTTCTACTTTTCCAAAAATTCCTGCTGTTATTAGTGGTTCTTCTACAATTATTTGTAAAGTTTTTCTTGGGAAATATTCTAAGTAGTCTTTGCCATTAACTATTATCTTGCCATTATCTGCAGGATATACCCTTACTCTCGCAACAGAAGTCTTCCTTCTTCCCAACCCCCAAACAAAAGCCTGTTCTTTAAGATTCATCAACTTCCTCCTTAAATTGTTAAATAAAAATAAAATTGTATTAAAAGCATATCATTATATTTATTAGAAAATTTATCTAGTTTTCAAGCTTCAAAAGAACTGGTTTTTGAGCCTTTTCTTTATAATTTTCATCTTTATAAATCTTAAGTTTGCCAAGCATAGTTCTCCCAAGCGATCCCTTTGGTAACATCCCTTTTACTGCATGAAACAAAATAAACTCTGGTTTTTGAACTCTCATTTTCTTAAAGTTAACTGATTTTAAGTTTCCGAGATACTGTGAATGTCTATAGTAAGTTTTATCATTCTCCTTGTTTCCGGTAACAACAATCTTGCTCGCATTTATTAAAATTACATAATCTCCATTATCAAAATTTGGACAGTAACTGGGTTTGTGTTTACCTCTCAAGATTGTTGCAACTTTGCTAGCCAAACGACCTAAAGTTTGTCCATTTGCGTCAATAAGCCACCATTTTTTATCCGAATTAGATATATTTGGGAACTCAGTCTTCATATCCTTCCTCCTAAATACATTTTAGAAAACTCATTATATTACGGACATTTTACAATGTCAATGAAAGATGGGGGCTTAAAAAAACCACATAATCCATCTTTAATTATATTTTTTTCACAAAGAGCTCCAAGTGCTTGTTCAAAGTAGCTCACTCCCCAAAGATGTAATCCTTTCGGAGGAGCTTTATAAAGTACCAATCTCTTTTTTCCTTCTAAGGCTTCTTTATAATCTTCTAAAGTTCTTTTGCCTATTGCTACAGCCACAGCTTCACCAAACAAAAACCTCACAGTATGCCACAAGAAGGATGGAGCCTCAATAATAAAATACAAAAAATCATCAGAAAAAATACACTTAGAGAAAGTTACAGTACCAAAATTCAACTTTCTGTCTCGAGAAACTCTAGAAAAGGACCTAAAACAAAACCTTTCAGGGATTAAATTCAATGGCACCTTCAGTTGTTCAAGAGAGATATCTAAATTCCAAAAATACCTGTTTAAATGAGCGCACATATCTTTTTTTGCACTTACAGCATAAACATAAACTCTTGACTTTGCTGAAAATCTGCTGTTAAAATCCCCTGACATTATCTTCATTTCACTAATCCTAATATCATCTGGCAAATGATAATTTAAAATATTTTGCAATTTTTCAATACTAAATGGGCACTTCTCTAACCTAAAGGAGATAACTTGGCCTATAGCATGTACTCCAGCATCTGTTCTACCAGCAGGTACGACACAAATTCTTTCTTTAAATATCTTTTCAAGTCCTTTTTCAATTACTAATTGAACAGTTCTAGACTGATTTTGCAATTGGAATCCATGAAAGTTAGTGCCATCATAAGAAATTATAGCTGCAATATCCATTTTAAAAGAGAAAGATCGAGGCACATAAGCCCCGACCCATTAATATTCCGATTTCCAAGATTTCCAATTTCTTAGAAAACAATTTCTAGAACTGCCATTTCAGCCCCGTCACCTTTCCTGGGACCAATTTTGACAATTCTAGTATAGCCGCCATTTCTTTCTCTTACAGGATCAAGTTCTTCACTATACAAAGCTTTTATAGCATCTTTGGATTGTAAATAAGAAAAAGCTAACCTTCTATTAGCTGTATTGTCTTTTTTTGAAATAGTTATAATGCGTTCAATAATCCTCTGGGCCTCTTTAGCGCGAGCTAAGGTGGTAGTAATCCTTTTATTAATAAAAAGACTACAAGCCAAACCCCTTAACAATGCCTTTCTGTTAGAAATTGGCATATTAAGTTTTCTGTGTGCTATTCTATGCCCCAAAATCTTCACCTCCATTTTCATCGCTAGATTTAAGACGATAACCTTTGGCATGCAAAATTTCTTCAAGTTCGTCCAACGACTTTTTACCAAAACTTGGGACGTTTAAGATGTCCTCTCTAGTCTTTGAAATCAAGTCCCCTAAAGTCGATATACCAGATCTTTTAAGAACGTTGGCAATTCTGGTTTGAAGGCCAATTTCTTCTATTGACTGTTCTAAATCCATTTTTGTCTGCGACTTTAAGTAAGAATCCTTTTTTATCTCTTTGTAATCAGAAACTGGCATCTGCGTATCCAAAAAAGTACCATACTCAGCAAAAATTCTAAAATAAGATATCAGATCTTCTGCTGCAATTCTCAGAGCATTAACTGGTTCAATAGCACCGTTAGTCCAAATTTCAAATATAAGTTTGTCCCAATCAGTTTCTTGACCAACACGAGTTGATTCAACAGAATAATTTACCCTCGTAATTGGTAAAAAATTAGCATCTAAAGGAATGCTACCCGGCGATAGCCAACGGGTATTCTCCTTCATCTTTTCAATAGACATATACCCTTTTCCCTTTTTTACAGTTATTTCTGCTCTTAATTCACCATTTTCTTCCAAAGTAGCCAAATAAAGGTCTTTATTGATAATCTGTACTTCAGCATTTGGTTGGATATCTGAAGCCTTTACTATTTTTGGCCCCTTAACATCAAGAATCAGTTTTCTCGTTTCCTCTTCAGAAATATCAGCCAAAATGGCAACGACTAACTTTTTTAAATTCAAATGAAATTCTAAAATATCTTCTACCATGCCCGGTAAAGTCATATATTCATGAGGTGCGTCATCAACCCTTACAGCAATAACAGCACTTCCGGGAATTGACGTAAGAAGAATTCTTCTTAAGGCATTACCAATTGTAACACCATAACCTGGTGGCAATGGTTCTAGAACAAATTTGCTATATTTACCACCATTTTCAATTTCCAGTTGTTCTTTAATTTCTAGTTTATAACTTTCCTTTGACCCAAACAAAGGACTCCTCCTCTTCTATCGAGAATAGAACTCGATAATTAGATTTTCTCTGATAGGCACATCAAGTTCTTCACGCTGAGGAAGTCTATCAAACTTGATTTCTAATTTGTCATAATCAACATAAATCCAAGGAGCAGGAGTTCTCTCTTTTATAACTTCAACATATTCTGAGCTAAAAAGTTCTCTACTATTTTCCCTTACAGAAATAACATCTCCTGGTTTAACTCTATAAGATGGTATACTAACTTTACGAGAGTTAACGTTGAAGTGCCCATGAGAGATCATCTGTCTTGCCTCTTGACGACTTGAAGCGAAACCAGACCTGTATAAAACGTTATCGAGTCTTCTTTCTAGTAAAAAATAAAGGTTATCTCCAGTAACACCACCCATTTTTTCAGCAAGCTCAACATATCTTCTAAACTGTCTTTCGCCAATCAAGCCATAAAAACGCTTCATTCTCTGTTTTTCCCTCAAACGCAATCCGTACTCTGAAGTCTTTATTCTCGTATTAATATGCATTCCTGGTGGAGTTGGACGCTTATCGAAAGAGCACTTTTCAGACAAGCACCTATCTCCTTTTAGAAAAAGTTTCATGCCCTCTCTTCTACAAAGTCTACACACAGCGCCAGTATATCTGCTCATTAGTGTTTTACCTCCTATACCCTTCTGCGTTTAGGCGGACGACACCCATTATGAGGAATAGGCGTAACATCCTTAATCATCTCAATTGAAAGGCCTGCAGCCAGCAAAGAACGAATTGCAGTCTCTCTGCCTGGCCCGGGACCTTTAACGTATACGTCCACCTGTTTCATTCCATGATCCATTGCTTTTTTCGCAACTACTTCTGCAGCAAGCTGGGCGGCATAAGGCGTACCCTTTTTAGTTCCCTTAAATCCTGCCGTACCTCCACTGCCCCACGAAATCAAGGCACCTTGCTTATCTGAAATCGCTATAATAGTATTATTGAAAGTTGAATGAATATGAGCTATCCCGTACAATACATTTTTCTTCTCTTTTTTCTTCACTCGGGTTTGTGTTTGAGCTTTACCCTTTCTTGCCAACTCAATACCTCCTTAAAGTTAATTAAAAAATTTTTACTTTTTCTTTTTAGCGCCAATCAAGCGCTTAGGACCTTTTCTCGTTCTTGCATTTGTCCTTGTTCTTTGCCCTCTAACTGGAAGTCCTCTTCTGTGCCTTAAACCTCTATATGTACCAAGGTCAATCAGTCTGCGTATATTCTGAGCAACTTCCCTTCTTAGATCGCCTTCAACCTTATAGTTTTTTTCTACCTCATCTCTTAACTTTATAATTTCCTCTTCGGATAACTCTTTTATTCTCTTTTCGGGATCTACTCCGGTAGCATTAAGAATTTTAAAAGCAAGGGGCTTTCCTATACCATAAATATAGGTCAGTGCAACCCAGACTTTCTTGTTCTCAGCCAGGTCTACTCCAGCAATTCTAGCCATTAACTAACCTCCTTATCCTTGTCGCTGTTTATGGCGAGGGTTTTCACAAATTACCCTTACTATCCCTTTTCGCTTGATAATCTTACATTTTTCACATATTCTTTTTACTGACGCACGAACCTTCATATATTGTCCTCCTAATAGCAAATTTCTATTTCATTCTATAAATAATACGACCTCTCGTAAGATCGTAAGGAGATAATTCTACTTTAACGCGATCGCCAGGTACTATTTTGATAAAGTTCATCCTCATTTTACCAGAAACATAAGCCAAAATTACATGGCCAGTCTCAAGTTCCACTCTAAACATTGCGTTTGGCAACGCTTCCAGTATCACTCCTTCGACTTCAATAGCCTCTTCTTTAGCCAGTTTCATCACCTCCCCATGCAGAGAGGATTACAGGTCCATCTTTTGTTATAGCAACCATATGCTCAAAATGAGCTGAAAGGGATTTATCTTTAGTAGTTACTGTCCAACCGTCCTTTGCTAAATCCACCTCATAACTCCCTGCATTAATCATTGGCTCAATACAAATAGTCATACCCTCTAACAACTTTGGACCTTGACCATAGTCGCCAAAGTTTGGAATACAGGGCTCTTCGTGAACGCTCCTACCAATCCCATGACCTGAAAGCTCTCTAACAGGAGAGAATCCAAAAGCTTCAACAAATCTTTGAACAGCAGCGCCAATATCAGAAACATGACCTCCAACAACAGCCTGGTCAATTCCTGCATATAAAGATTTCTCTGTCACTTCCAAAAGAAGCCTGGCATCAGAAGAAATATTTCCTACAGGATAAGTTCTGGCACTATCTCCGCACCAACCATTCACTATAGAACCCACATCAATTTTTAAGATATCTCCTTCTTTGAGTATTCTTTTTTTGGAAGGGATACCGTGTACGACTTCATCGTTAATTGAAGTGCAAAGTATAGCAGGAAAAGGCTTCGCAGAAAAACTGGGCTTATAATTTTTAAAAGCGGGGATTGCCTTTTCTTTTTCGAAAAACATTTCTGCAAATTTCTCTAGTTCATATGTTGAAATGCCGGGCTTTATTATATCAGCTATTTCGTACAAAAGCTTTCCTACTACACGACCTGCCTTCCTCAAGGCCATTATCTCTTCATTTGATTTAATTATAATCTTTTTATTTTTATTTAATAAGATGTTCATATTGTTTTGCCATCAACTGCGCCTGGATTTGTCTTATTGTGTCAAGCGCCACACCTACCACAATAAGAAGAGCAGTCGCTCCCAAACCTCTAAATGTTGTAACCTTTGTCAAAAGTTCTGCTAAAGTAGGAATTAAAGCAATAAACCCCAAGAACAAGCCTCCCAACGTTGTAATTCTTGTCAAAACTCTATCAAAGTATTCAGAAGTCGGCTTTCCTGGTCTAATTCCTGGAATAAAACCGCCATATTTCTTTAAATTATTTGCTAGTTCAACTGGATTGTAAATAATTGCAGTATAGAAAAAAGCAAAAAATATAATCAGGAAAAATTCAATAATATTATACAAAACTGATTCGGGAGAAAAAAGAGTAGAAAGATATATAGCAAGGTTTTGTACAGATGGGACACCTCTTAAGAATCCAAAAATTGTGTTGGGTAACATCAAAATTGATACTGCAAATATAATTGGCAAAACACCAGCAGTATTAATTCTCAAAGGCAAATAAGACGTTTGCCCTCCATAAACTTTTCTACCAACAACTTTTTTCGCATAGTGTATTGGAACCTTTCTTTCTGCCAACTGAATCCAGACAATTGCAATAATAGCCAAACAAAAAATTGCAAATAACGCTATAACTTGCAATATATTTATATCTCCTATCATAAGGAGAGAAAATGTCTGACCAAAATACAAAGGCAATCTAGAAATAATGCCTATAAAAATTAAAAGCGACGCTCCATTTCCTATTCCTTTCTCTGTTATCAATTCGCCCATCCACATTAGAAAGACTGAACCAGCCGTTAAAACTATTACAGTCGTTACAATGTTGAAAAATGTAAATACAGGAATTGCAGAAGAAAGAACAAAACTCATAGCTATGCCTTGGAGAGCAGCAAGCACGACAGTCAAATATCTTGTATATTGAGCTAAGGCTTTTCTGCCAGATTCACTTTCTTTTTGCATAGCTTGCATTTTCGGCACAATTGGCGTCAACAATTGAATGATAATTGACGCGTTAATATAAGGAGTTATACCCATAGCAAAAATTGAAAACTTTGCAAGCGCACCACCAGCAAATAGATCAAGAAATCCCAATATACCTGTTTGTTCTATAATTCTCGAAATCATTTCGTGATTAACTCCGGGAACAGGAATATGGGTACCAAATCTAAACAAAACAATCATAAGTATTGTAAAAATTACCTTGTTTCGCAAATCCCCAAAGTTCATTGCTCCCATTAAATTGTCTATCACGATAACACCTCTATACTTCCGCCACACTTTTCAATTTTTTCTTTAGCAGAAGAGCTAAATTTATGAGCCTTAACCTTCAATGGAATAGAAATTTCACCATCACCTAAAATTTTTATCAAAGCACCTTTTTTTGCCCAACCTTTATCTTCTAAAAATTCTGGAGTTACAACCGTATCAGGCTCTAATTCAGCAAGCCTTGAAATATTTATAACTTCATAAGTCTTCTTAAAAAGGGTATTCTTAAACCCTTTCCACTTCGGGAGTCTTCTATAAAGAGGCACTTGGCCGCCTTCAAAGCCAGGTCTCACTCCGCCACCAGAACGAGAATTCTGACCAGCCTGTCCTCTCCCACATGTCCTACCATGTCCAGAGCTCCTACCTCTTCCTAATCTTTTTGGTTCCTTTATAGCACCATAACTGGGTTTAAGGTTTGAAAGACTAATCATTACTAACCACTCCCTTCCTCATCTTTGAAAGGAGAATAGAATTATTAATTTCCTGCAAGCCTTTTATTGTAGCCAAAACAGTATTAAGAGCATTAGTAGATCCGATTACTTTTGTGAGCACGTCTTTATATCCGGCCAATTCAAGTATTGCACGAACAGTTGTGCCAGCAATAATTCCAGTTCCAGGAACAGCAGGTCTTAATATTACATTGGAAGATCCAAATTTAGACTGAACAAAAACAGGTATAGTATCACCTCTCATAGGAACGTCTATAAGATTTTTCTTCGCTTTTTCGACAGCTTTTCTAACAGCCGAAGGCACTTCTTGAGCTTTTCCAATTCCAACTCCAACTTTACCTTCGCCATTGCCTACTATTACAATTACTCTAAATCTTAACCTTTTACCGCCTGCAACTACTCTGGCTACTCTTCTTACTTCAATAACACGCTCTTGAAGAGTAACGTCTTCCAAAGAGTGTTGAGATTTATTTAACATATTTTCCTCCTCATTAGAACTTTAATCCAGCTTCTCTTGCAGCTTCTGCCAGGATTGCCACGCGACCATGGTATTTATACCCTGCTCTATCAAAAACTACTTTATCTATTCCCTTTTCAAGAGCTCTTTTAGCAATAAGAAAACCAACAGCTTTTGATTTATCTTTCTTATTACCAGATAAAGAATTTCTGATCTCAGGGTCTAATGAAGATGCATATGCAAGAGTTTTGCCTTCTGTATCATCAATAATCTGTGCATAAATGTGATTCAAACTCCTAAAGATACAGAGTCTAGGTCTCTCCTTGGTGCCAAAAACCTTCTTTCTAGTTCTCTTTTGTCTTATTTTTCTACCTTCTAATCTTGTTTTCTCTTTTATCACAATAAGCCTCCTCTACTTCTTTGTTCCAGCTTTTCCAGGTTTGAGATGCAAGATTTCACCTATATAACGAATACCCTTGCCTTTATAAGAATCAGGAGGAAGTGATTTACGTACATTTGCAGCAATTTGACCTACAAGCTCTTTACTAATGCCCTTCACCCAGATCTTATTGTTCCCTTCCAGCTCGAATTTAATCTCTTGAGGCGGAACAAATTCCACAGGATGAGAATGTCTCAACTGCATTACAAGTTTGTTGCCTTGTAACTGTGCTCTATAACCAGTTCCTACTAATTCAAGTCCTTTTTTGAATCCCTCAGAAACGCCTGTAACCATATTTGCAATTAGAGTTCTAAACAACCCATGAAAAGCCCTCGCTCTTTTAGAGTCGCTTTTCCTTTGAACTTCTATCTTGTTATCAGAAATCTTTACATCTATTTCTGGTGGCAAAACCTGGGTTAGTTCTCCTAATGGTCCTTTTATCTTTATCAGATTTACGTCTAAATCAACATTTACTCCTTTTGGGATCGTTATAGGTTTTTTCCCTATTCGAGACAAAATCAATCACCTACCTTTATAGATAAATAAAGCTATGGTTTTTAAGCCCATAAATTAATTTACTTTATTACCAGACCATACACAGCAATTCTCCTCCAATTCCCTCTTTTCTAGCCATATGATCGCTCATTATGCCCTTAGGAGTTGAGAGAATTGCTATACCAAAACCGCCCAAAACTCTTGGAATGTCGTTTTTCCCTACATAAATTCTGAGCCCAGGCTTGCTAACCTTTTTAACATCTCTAATAACTCTTTTTCCGTTGATATATTTAAGTTTTACTCTTAAAATATCTTGTGGATTAGATTTAATTCTTTCAAAATCTTCAATAAAGTTTTCCTGCTTCAGGATTTGTAATATTGATTCTTTCTCTTTAGAAGCAGGAAGTGTAAAAACGTCCTGTTTAGCATTATTAGCATTTTTTAGCCTTATTAACATATCAGATATCGGATCAGTATGCATATAAACCTCCCTTACCAGCTCGCTTTCCTAAGACCAGGTATTACACCTTCATAAGCCAACTTTCTCAAACAAATTCTGCACAAACCAAATTTACGATAATATGCATGTGGTCTTCCACATAAAAGGCAACGATTCTTTTGTCGCGAAGAAAATTTTGGTGGTTTTTTCCATGTTTCTAACAAACCTTTTCGTGCCAACTATTTCACTCCTTCTTTAAGGTAAACTTTTAAATCCAAAAAGGTCTTTTGAATCAATTTTTTCTGAATGGAAAGCCAAGAGCACCCAGCAATTCTTTGGCTTCTTTATCAGTTTTTGCTGTTGTTACAATAGTAACGTTCATTCCTCTAACCTTATCAATCTTATCATATTCTATTTCAGGAAAAACAAGCTGTTCGCTTAAACCTATTGTTATGTTTCCTCTGCCATCAAAGTGATCGTCAGAAAACCCTTTAAAGTCTCTTATCCTTGGAAGTGCAACGTTAAATAGCTTGTCAAGAAAGTAGTACATCCTTTGCCCGCGCAAAGTTACCTTTAGTCCAATAGGCATTCCCTGCCTAATTTTGAAGGCAGCAATAGACTTCTTTGCCCTTCTGATTATAGGTTTTTGACCACTAATCACTCTAAGGTCTTCTGTAGCAGCATCTACCGCTTTAGCGTTTTGAACAGCTTCACCTAAACCGATATTAATAACTACCTTCACAGGCTTTGGCACTTCCATAACATTTTTATATGAAAATTTATCCTTTAAATAAGGTATTACTTTAGAATCGTATAATTCTTTTAACCTTGCTTTCATAAAGACCTCCTAATCAAACACTTCATTACAATGCGAACAGTAACGATGCTTCTTGCCCTCAGAATCAATCTTATGTTTGACCCTTGTTGGTTTCTTGCACTTAGGGCAAATCAACATAACCTTAGAAACAGAAAGAGGAGCTGGAATCTTTTGAATTCCGCCACGTCCCTTTGCACTGGGTTTTGTATGCCTCGTTACAATATTTGCTCCTTCTACAATTACCATCTTTTTATCTGGTATAGATTTGATAATCTTACCCTGCTTACCTTTATCTTTGCCAGATATTATTAAAACGTTATCGTCCTTTATTACGTTTAATTTACTCTTTTCAACTAATTTGTTTTTCATAAAACCTCCGGAGCCAAAGATATAATTTTCATAAAGTTTTTGTCTCTTAGCTCTCTTGCTACAGGACCGAATACTCTAGTGCCTCGGGGATTTCCTTGATTATCTATTATTACAGCGGCATTGTCGTCAAATCTTATTATGGAACCATCAGGCCTTTTGATTTCTTTATGAGTCCTTACAATAACAGCCTTAACAATATCCGACTTTTTAACCATACCATGAGGTTGAGCCACTTTTACTACAGCAACTACTACATCACCTACTCCAGCATATTTCCCTAAACTCTTTCCCATAATTCTTATAATCATAACCTTCTTGGCACCTGTATTATCAGCTACATTAAGTCTCGATTGAACGCAAAGCATCGTCACTTTCCTCCTTGCTCGAAACAATTTCTACGACACGCCAATTCTTTTCTTTACTGATTGGCCTACATTCCTCTATTACGACTGTATCTCCAACTTTACAAGCATTAAGCTCATCGTGTGCTTTAAATTTAGCAAATACCTTAATTGTTTTCTTATAAAGTGGGTGCTTCTCATTTTCAATTACTCTTACAATTACAGTTTTGTCCATTTTATCCGAAATTACTTCACCTTTTAAGCGTTTCTTCATTATCTGACACCTCTTTTCTTTTCGGCCAAGAGGGTTAAAATCCTTGCAATTCTTATTTTTATATCCTTAATCTTAGAAGTGCTGGTCAATTGTCTGGTTGCCTGTTGAAATCTAAAGTTAAACAACTCACGTCTGGCTTCTAAAAGTTTTTTCTCCAAAGTCTCAATATCCATAGCAGAGAGTTCTTTAATTTCTTCAGATTCTTTATAGCTCATGAGTTGTCACCACCTTTATCTGCCTCAATAATCTTAGTCCTTATAGATAACTTGTATTGTGCTTGTTTAAGGGCTTCTTTTGCAACAGATGGCTCAACTCCTCCACCTACTTCAAACATAACTTTTCCAGGGTCCACTACAGCTACCCAGGTTTCAGGAGATCCCTTTCCTCCGCCCATCCTGACTTCTTCTGGCTTAGAGGTAACCGCCAACTGAGGAAATATTCTAATCCAAACCTTACCTACCTTTTTAAAACTTCTAGCTAAAACCCTACGAGTCGCCTCAATCTGGTTTGCAGTAATAAATCCACCTTCTAAAGCAACCAAACCATAATCACCGTGCAATAGTGTCGTCCCTCTTTTAGCCATTCTTCTAGGGTGGAAAAGATGAGGCTTTCTCCATTTTGTCCTTTTAGGCATCATCATGGCTAATTTCTCCTTCCTCTAAGGGCAAATTCTCATGCTTTACACTTGCAGGAACAGGTATTATAGGCGAGGCAAATTTTGCATATTCAGCAAAATCGTTAACATAAAGCCAAACCTTAACTCCGATTATGCCATATATGGTATGCGCCTCGGCAAAACCATAATCTATATCAGCCCTTAGCGTCTGAAGGGGCACTCTTCCTTCTCTAAGCCATTCACTTCTTGCCACTTCAGCTCCGCCTAATCTACCGCCTACCATTATTTTTATTCCTTTGGCACCAGAACGCCTTGCTCTAAAAATAGCCTGTTTCATTGCCCTTCGAAAAGTTACACGTTTTTCTATTTGTGAAGCTACATTTTCAGCAATTAGCTGTGCATCAAGATCTGGTACTGGAATATCTTCCACGTCAACTTCTATATTAGAATTAAATTCGTCAACAAGTTTTTTCCTTAATACTTCCCTGCCCTGTCCTCCACGACCAATTACCATACCTGGTCTTGCCGTTCTTACTATTACTTTTATCCTTTCTTGACCCTTAGAACCTCTTCTATCGATCAACACTTTAGAAACAAAAGCAGAGCTAAGTTCTTTTTTTATAAATTGTCTTATTTTAAAATCTTGCACAAGATCAGAACTAAAACTTGATTTCGGGGCAAACCAATGTGTAATATGATCCTTTGTTATTCCAACTCTTAATCCATTTGGATGTACTTTTTGACCCACTTATTGTTTGCCTCCTTTTTGTTTAGATTCAGCAGTAGCAACTACTATAGTTATATGAGAAGTCCTTTTCAATATTGGAAAAGCACGTCCATATGCCCTTGGAGTAAATCGTTTCATGCTTGGCCCTTTATCGGCAAAAGCTTTAGAAACAATTAAATCCTTTCTATCCAGATTGAAATTATTCTCTGCATTTGCTATAGCAGATTTCGTAACCTTATAAAGAATACGTGCAGCCTTATGTGGCATAACGCTCAAACTATTCAAAGCAACGTCAACCTGCTTGCCAGGAAGCAAATGAATAATTTCCTGTACCTTCTTCGGTGATATTCGAACATATTTTGATACAGCTCGAACTTCCATAATTTCCTCCTATACCTAAATATCAAGAACGCTCTGCTACACTATGACCAGGATGGCCTTTAAAAGTTCTCGTTGGGACAAATTCTCCCAAACGGTGGCCAACCATAGCCTCAGTCAGATAAATTGGAACGTGTTTCTTTCCATTATGAACTGCAAAAGTGTGGCCAACCATTTCTGGAATAATAACAGAAGATCTAGACCATACTTTTATAACCTTTTTTTCTCCTGTTTTGTTCATTTCATCCACTTTCTTTAAAAGCTTTGGGTGGACATAAGGACCCTTTTTACTTGAACGTCCCATGACTATCCTCTCCTTATATAAAACATTATTTATTTCTCCTGCGAAGGATATATTTATCTGATGGTTTATGTCTTTTTCTTGTCTTATGGCCCAAAGTTGGCTTTCCCCATGGAGTTAGTGGGCCTGGATGCCCAATAGGAGCCTTGCCTTCTCCACCACCATGTGGGTGATCTACTGGATTCATTGACGATCCTCTATTATGGGGCCTTCTTCCTAACCATCTTTTTCTTCCTGCTTTACCAATAGAAACGTTTTCGTGATCCAGATTACCAACCTGTCCAATAGTAGCTTTACAATTGCTATTAACAAATCTTACTTCGCCTGAAGGCATCCTCAAGCTAACCAGATTACCCTCTTTAGACATTATTTGAGCTCCTGCTCCTGCAGAACGCACAAGTTGAGCTCCCTTCCCGGGATAAAGTTCCACATTATGAACAATAGTACCAAGGGGTATATATTTCAGAGGCAGACAAGAACCTACCGTTATATCTGCTTCAGGACCAGAAAGCACAGTCTGTCCAACTTTTAGTCCCTCAGGCGAGATAATATATCTCTTTTCACCATCTTTATAACTCAAAAGAGCAATTCTTGCACTTCTATTTGGATCATACTCTATAGAAACTACTTTTGCCTCTATTCCATCTTTATCCCTTTTAAAGTCAATTTGCCTATATAAACGCTTGTGACCACCACCGCGAAATCTTGAAGTAATTCTTCCAAAATTATTTCTTCCTCCAGTTTTGGTTAAACCCTTTATAAGCGATTTCTCCGGCTTATCCTTTGATATTTCATCAAAAGAAGAAACAGTCATGAACCTTCTACTTGCTGTATATGGCTTATAACTCTTAACAGACATATTTTTTAACCTCCCTATTGAACGCCTTCAAAGATCTCAATCTTATTTCCTGGCATCAAAGTTATTATGGCTTTCTTAAAAGAAGAGGTTAAACCGACATTCCTTCCCATTCTTTTAGGTTTACCTTTGACGTTAATTATTTTAAGATCCTTTACCTTAACTTTGAAAATTTCTTCTATAGACATCTTAATAGAAGTTTTATTAGCATCTTTACTAACAATAAAAGTATATTGATTATATTTCCCAGCCAAATCCGTGCTCTTTTCAGTAACAACAGGTTTAATTACATAGCGATATGGGTCAAACATCTCTTATCACCTCCAGGTCTCTAGACACTCTAAAGCCTCGGGAGTCAAAATTACTCTTTGAGACCAAAGAATGTCGGCTACCTTTAAATTATTCACGTCAACTATTCTAAAATTTGGGAGGTTTGCAAAAGCGCGCAAAACGTTTTCGAAATAGTCATCTACAACTACTAAACTTTTACAATTTTCTCCAGGAAGTTTTTTTACAAAATTAGTAGCAAACTTTGTTTTTGGTTCAATATTTGAAAGATTTTCAACTACTATAAATCTATCCTGAGCAATAAGATTTTTAAGCGCAATATTTCTTGAAAGCTTTATAACTTTTTTAGGCAGAGAAAAACTATATTTTCTGGGTTTTGGGCCAAATGTAATTCCTCCTTTTCTCCATATCGGAGAACGAATTGAACCATGTCTGGCCCTACCAGTATGCTTTTGGGCATATGGTTTTTTCCCTCCGCCTCTTACTTCTCCACGTGTTTTGGTACATGCGCTACCCGATCTCATTCCTGCTAGCTCTCTTACAACCTGCATATAGACAACGTGCGAATTATCTTTAACATCAATCAAATCGGATTCAATTTCTCTAACTTTATTTCCCTCTAAATCATATACAGAAATCATGCGTTTCCTCCTTTGTACAAAATAACAAAGGAGTTTTTGTGTCCAGGAATAGAACCTTTAAGGATTACAAGATAGTCTTCGGGCATAAGATCAACTACTGATATATTCTTAACAGTTCTTTTAACGTTGCCCATATGACCTGGCATTTTCTTTCCTTTTATTATCTTGCTCATTCCTGTCCCTACTCCTGTTGAACCGATTTTCCTGATGTTCTTTGAACCGTGGCTCATCGGCCCTCTTTGGAACTTCCATCTTTTGATAGTGCCACTGGTACCAAAACCTCTCGTAATTCCTGTAACATTAATGTTGTCACCAACTGAAAACATAGATATATCTATGGTATCGCCTACGTTCAAACTGTTATTTTGGAATTCTACGATTTTCTTATGAGGCTTTATAGAAGCTTTTTTAAAAAGTCCAAGCTCAGGTCTATTTAGTTTTCTCTCAGAACACTCTTGAAAAGCCACTCTAACAGCCTCGTATCCATCTTTTTCAACCGTCCTCTTATCAGCAACAGTTCCTTTTATAGCCTGTACAACTGTCACGGGTATTACGCCTGATGGTGTAATATAACTTGTCATGCCCAGTTTTTTTCCAACTAAACCCATAAACATTTTACCCATTGCAAGTTTTCCTCCTCTCTTACACCTTAACCTCTATATCAACTCCTGCGGGTAGATCTAAGTCTCTTAACGCGTCCATAGTCCTAGGTGTAGGATCAACTATATCAATTAGTCTCTTGTGAGTTAAAATTTCGAAGTGTTCTTGTGAATCCTTGTCTATATGAGGAGATCTAATCACACAAAACAGTTCACGCCTTGTTGGAAGCGGAATTGGACCATGTACTACAGCTCCTGTTCTCTGGACAGTATCAACAATTCTTTTTACTGATTGGTCCAAAGTTCTGTGATCGTATGACTTTATCTTTACTCTAATTTTTTGACGCATTATCATCACCAACTATTCGAGTGTCTTAGTGACAACGCCAGCACCTACAGTTCTGCCGCCTTCACGTATTGCAAAGCGAAGTCCTTCTTCAATTGCTACTGGAGATATAAGCTCTACCAACATGTTTATGTTATCTCCAGGCATTACCATTTCTACGCCTTCTGGAAGCTTTATTGTTCCTGTTACGTCTGTAGTTCTGAAGTAGAACTGTGGACGATATCCGTTGAAGAATGGGGTGTGACGTCCACCTTCTTCCTTTTTAAGGACATAGACCTCTGCGTTAAACTTTGTATAGGGCTTGATTGAACCTGGCTTTGCAAGGACCTGTCCTCTTTCTACTTCGTCCTTGTCAATACCTCTTAGAAGACATCCTACGTTATCTCCTGCTATGCCTTCGTCTAATATCTTTCTAAACATCTCTACAGATGTGCAGACTGTTTTCTTTGGCTGCATGGAAAATCCTACTATTTCTACTTCGTCTCCTGGCTTTATGCGACCTCTTTCAATACGGCCTGTTACTACTGTTCCTCTACCTGTGATTGTAAAGACGTCTTCAATTGCCATGATGAATGGCTTATCTATGTCTCTTTGTGGATCTGGGATATAAGAGTCTAGGGCATCTGCAAGCTCCCATATCTTGTCTACCCATTCGTTTTGTCCTCTTTGAATAGAGCTGTTTGCTTGAAGGGCTTCAATAGCCTTTAGAGCAGAACCTCTTATTATGGGTATTTCGTCTCCAGGAAATTCATAAGAAGAAAGAAGATCTCTTGTTTCCATCTCTACCAGATCAAGGAGTTCAGGGTCATCTACCATATCAATCTTGTTCATAAAGACTATGATAGAGGGCACTCCTACCTGTCTTGCAAGAAGGATGTGTTCTCTTGTTTGAGGCATTGGTCCATCGTTCGCCGCTACTACAAGAACTGCTCCGTCCATCTGGGCTGCACCAGTAATCATGTTTTTGATATAGTCTACGTGTCCTGGACAGTCTACGTGTGCATAGTGTCTCTTTTCTGTTTCATACTCAACGTGAGCAATGTTAATCGTAATACCTCTTGCTTTCTCCTCAGGAGCAGAGTCAATATCCTCATATCTCTTTGCCTGAGCCTTGCCTGCAGCAGCAAGAGTCATTGTAAGAGCTGCAGTCAAAGTAGTTTTTCCATGATCAATATGACCAATGGTACCAACATTAAGGTGTGTCTTTGTTCGGTCAAATTTCGCTTTTGCCATTTCTTTACCCTCCAAAAACTTTTTTTATTAATTTTTTATTTAAGTAATTTGAAACTTCAAACATTTAAAAACCTAAAAACTATCCTTTTTTTGATGCAATAATTGCTTCAGCTACATTCTTGGGAACTTCTTCGTAGTGGTCGAATTCCATCGTATATGTTCCTCTGCCCTGGGTTTTAGATCTCAAATCAGTCGCATAGCCAAACATTTCTGAAAGAGGCACAAGTGCGTTAATAATATGCACCCCGTTTCTTGTAGTCATACCGTCAATTCTGCCTCTACGAGAATTAATATCTCCAAGAACTTCACCAAGATAGTCATCTGGAACTACAATTTCGATGCTCATAATAGGTTCAAGCAAAACTGGTTTTGCTTTTGACATGGCTTCTTTAAATGCCATCGAACCAGCAATCTTGAACGCCATTTCGGAAGAATCTACATCGTGATATGAACCATCAAAAATTGTGACCTTGAAATCTACAACAGGATATCCTGCCAGGACTCCAGATTGCATGGCCTCTCTTATTCCCGCTTCTACCGCAGGAATATATTCCTTTGGAATCGCTCCACCAACAATTTTGTTCTCACATACAAACTCAGAACCCTGTTCGGTTGGAGTTAGTTCTATCCACACATGTCCGTACTGACCTCTACCGCCAGACTGACGTATAAACTTTCCTTCAGCTTTTACAGGCTGCCTGATAGTTTCCCTATAAGAGACTTGCGGTTTCCCAATCTTTGCTTCTACTTTAAATTCTCTCAAGAGCCTATCAATAATTATTTCAAGGTGCAATTCTCCCATGCCCTGAATAATAGTCTGACCAGTCTCGTGATCAATGCTTACTCTAAAAGTCGGGTCTTCTTCAGATAATTTTTGGAGAGCTATAGAAAGTTTTTCTTGATCTGCTTTGGTTTTAGGCTCTATAGCTACAGATATAACAGGTTCCGGTATATGAATTGATTCTAAAATTATTGGTTTATCTTCTTGTGCAAGCGTATCTCCGGTAACGGTATCTCTGAGGCCTACCACAGCACAAAGGTCTCCAGCATAAACTGCAGGTATTTCCTCTCGATGATTTGCGTGCATCTGAAGAAGTCTTGCAACTCTTTCTTTAGACCTTTTATTAACGTTGTAAATGTAAGAACCAGCTTTTATTTCTCCAGAATATACCCTTATATATGTTAACCTACCAACATATGGATCCGACACAATCTTGAACGCGAGAGCTGCTATTGGCTCATCCTCTGATGGGAGTCTTATTTCGGTTTCTCCAGTTTTTGGGTTAATACCTTTAACAGGGGGTATGTCACTCGGAGATGGCAAGTAGTCAACTACAGCATCCATAAGTTGTTGAATACCTTTATTCTTAAATGCAGTTCCACATAAAACTGGTATAAGTTTATTTTCAATTGTAGATTTTCTGATACCAGACTTAATTTCTTCAAGAGAAATCTCTTCACCATTCATATATTTATCTAAAAGAGCTTCGTCGTTTTCTACAACGTGTTCAACAAGCTTTTCCCTACAATCTTCTACTATCTTCTTGTATTCCTCAGGCACATCAGAAACTTCATAATCTTTACCACTTTTATCCCCTATCCACATATATGCCTTTCTTTCAACTATATCTATTACTCCTAAGAAGTCATCCTCTGCTCCCATCGGAACTTGAATAGGAACTACAGGAGCCCTGAGCTTTTCTCTCATATCAGCTACAACCCTGAAAAAGTCTGCTCCTACTCTATCCATTTTGTTTACAAATACAATTCTTGGCACTTCATATCTGGTAGCCTGTCTCCAAACAGTTTCAGATTGAGGCTGAACACCCTCAACAGCAGATAGTACAACTACGACTCCATCTAGTACCCTCAATGAACGTTCTACTTCGATAGTAAAGTCCACGTGGCCTGGAGTGTCAATAATATTAATTCTACAACCCTTCCATTCCACAGTAGTTACTGCCGAAGTTATCGTTATTCCCCTTTCTCTTTCCTGTGGCATCCAGTCCATAGTTGCAGTGCCTTCGTGAACTTCCCCAACCTTATGAATTCTGCCAGAATAAAACAGAATCCTCTCCGTGGTAGTTGTTTTACCCGCATCTATATGTGCAGCAATACCAATGTTTCTTAATTGTTCAATTGAAAAACCTCGTTTCATAAACACTCCATCCTTAATTTGTTAATTTATCACCATCTATAATGAGCAAAAGCTCTGTTAGCTTCTGCCATCTTATGCATATCTTCTCTCTTTTTAATGCCTGTTCCTGTTCCTCTATATCCGTCTATAATCTCTTGAGCTAGATTTTCTTTCATAGATTTACCTGTTCTTGCTCTAGCAGCATCTACAATCCATCTAATTGCAAGAGCCAAACCTCTTCTCGGTTCTACTTCAATAGGTATTTGATATACAGCACCACCAACACGCCTTGGTCTTACTTCTAAGATTGGAGTAATATTTTGTATTGCTTTTTCCAAAACCTGGACTCCAGGTTCTCCAATAGTTTTTTCTACTATATCAAGTGCTCCATACATTATACTTTCTGCTTTACTCTTTTTTCCGTCCCACATTATTTTGTTAATAATCTTAGTCACAACCGTGCTACCGGTAACAGGATCGGGCATTACTTGCCTAACTTTTACTCCTCCACGTCTAGGCATAACTTTTATCTCCTTTTAGCTTATTTCTTAGGTTTTTTAGAGCCATATTTTGAACGGCCCTGAGCTCTATTTTGAACACCGGCTGCATCTAAAGCTCCTCTTACAATATGGTAACGAACGCCCGGGAGATCTTTTACACGACCGCCCCTCACCAAAACAACGGAGTGCTCTTGTAAATTATGTCCTATGCCAGGTATATAAGCCGTCACCTCGTAACCGTTAGTAAGCTTTACACGAGCAACCTTTCTTAGAGCAGAGTTAGGCTTTTTTGGCGTAGTAGTATAAACCCTTGTACAAACTCCTCTTCTTTGAGGACAAGATTGCAAAGCTGGTGATTTTGATTTTTTAATTAGCTTTTCTCGTTCATACCGAACTAATTGATTAATTGTGGGCATACTATAATCCCTCTTTTAGAGGTTCACCTCCTAATAAAATATTTTAAATTATTGACAAAGTGTTATCATACCAATAAATAAAATATCTGTCAAATACTTAATCACTTACAAAAGATAATTTTATCTAAAACTTTTATATTCCCTAATATGGATACTTAAAACTGAACATAACCAGATTTGTTTATTTCAAGCAAACTATTGTCCAATCTTTTTAGGATTATCTCTTTGTTTTGAGTTATTTCTCCTATTACCTTTACACTATTATTAAAAAGTGACTTTTCCAAAAAGTAAGATAAATCCAAAAAGCCGTCTTTTTTTATTACTGCCACAAGCCCAAAATCCTCTCCCCCATTAAATACAAAATCAAGATAGTTTCTATTTGTAAATTCTGCAATAGCCTTTAATCTTTCGTCAAAAAGCCCTTCCTCAAAAAGAATGGCTCCAAAACCGTTCTTTACAACTAAATTTTCAATACAACTAGCTAACCCGTCAGAATTATCCATCATTACGCGTACCAATTTCGACTGTCCTAAAATACGCCCTGCAATAATCTGAGGATAAGGATACAGAAAAACCTTTACCAGTTCATCAAAGCCGTCAAATTTATTTTTGATTACTTCCAATCCTGCTCCAGAATAACCCAGGGGCCCTACAGAAATAACAAGGTCTTTAGCTTCTATCTTCCCCTTTCTTTCAATGGTTATAGATTTCTCAACATAACCGATCAAAGTAATAGAAATAATTGTTTTATCAGATTTAACTGTGTCTCCTCCAGCCAGATGAGTGTTAAATTGCTCAGCAAGAGAATTAAAGCCTTTATATATATCCCTCGCATAATTAAAATCTCTTTCGGGGTTTATACCAAGGGATACAAAATAAAATTTCGGTATAGCTCCCATTGCCGCAATATCAGATAAATTTGCACACATAGATCTGTATCCAATAGCAAAAGGATCTGTATCTGCCAAAAAGTGAGTGCCTTCTACTAACATATCTGTAGTGACAACTATATCGAACTCCCCATAAGGAGAAATTATTGCAGCATCATCTCCAATTCCAACTTTAAGATCTTCTACTGTTTCTTCTGGTTTTATACTATCTATAAAACCAAATTCTCCAATATCTTTTATTTTTAACATTTTTTAATTTCTGTATCTAAATACTCAGAAACAATTTTCATAGCACAATACTTGCCACACATACTACAACCCTGTTCTTCAGATGACTTTCTACTGTTATAAATTTTAGAAGACTTTTCTGGATCTATAGAAAGTTCAATCTGCTTTTTCCAGTCAAGAGCTTTTCTTGCCTTAGCCATTTTTATATCCCAATCAAGGGAGCCTTTGATCCCTTTTGCAATATCGGCTGCATGTGCAGCTATCTTCGCTGCAATTACTCCTTCCTTTACATCTTCCAAAGTCGGCAAACCAAGGTGTTCTGCAGGTGTTACGTAACACAAAAAGTCAGCTCCATACATGCCTGCAATTGCCCCACCAATTGCAGATGTTATGTGATCGTATCCCGGAGCAACGTCAGTTACTAAGGGACCCAACACATAAAATGGAGCTCCCTGACAAAGCGACTTCTGGATCTTAATATTTGTTTCTATCTGATCAATCGGAACATGACCAGGCCCTTCTACCATTACCTGAACCCCATTATCAAGAGCTGTTTTTGTTAATTCTCCCAAAGTTATCAATTCTTCAATCTGGCATCTGTCAGTTGCGTCAGCCAGCGCCCCAGGTCTCATTCCATCTCCCAAAGAAAGGGTCATATCATATTTTTTGGCAATCTCTAATAATCTATCATAATTTTCATAAAGGGGATTTTCTCTATCATTGTGCAAAATCCAGGCAGTCAAAAACGATCCACCTCTACTTACAATATCTGCTATTCTTTTTTGTTTTCTCAATCTCTCAATAGAAGACCTGGTAACACCAACATGAACTGTTATAAAATCAACTCCTTGTTTGCCCTGTTTTTCTATAACTTCAAAAATGTCATCAACTTTCATCTTTACGATTGCACCATACTTCTCAAGCGCATTAACAGCTACCTCATATATAGGCACAGTACCAAATGGCACATTGCACTTTGCTAAAAGTTTTTCTCTAATTTTTATTAGATCTCCTCCTGTAGAAAGGTCCATTACCGCATCTGCACCACTTTTAATAGCAACTTCTAACTTTGCAAGTTCTTCATCTAAATCTGGAAAATCACTTGAAGTTCCTATATTAGCATTTATTTTTGTTTTTAGGCCTTTTCCAATTCCTCTGTAGGATATTGGTCTGTGGTTTATGTTTGCAGGAATACAAACTGTTCCTGAAACAAGCTGTTCTAAAATATACTCAACACTTAATCCTTCATATTCTGAAACGAATTTCATAGCATCAGTAACAATACCCTTTATAGCAGACTCCCTCTGAGTCATCTAATTTTCCTCCTCATTCGAAATATGAATCAACCTTTTTATCTCTTCAACTCTATCCTTAGCATACCAAAAACCGCTTCCTACACAAATCCCATCAGCACCAGCATCAAAAACTTTCCTAGCATTTTTTGAGTTTATACCACCAATAGCATATATAAAGGTTGTAGTTAAAGCCCTTATCTTTTTTAAGAACTCAACACCGTTTAATTGACAATCCGGTTTAGTAGTAGAGGGATAAATAGCGCCGACACCAATATAATCTACTTTAGCTACTTGAGAAAGTCTAAGATCTTCGACATTGTGAACTGTAGCCCCTACTACTTTATTCCCCATCAACTTTCTTGTAACATTAAACGGTAATTCATCCTCTCCAACGTGAACGCCGTAAGACTCTAAAGCAAGCGCTACTTCAACTTTATCATTAATTATCAATTTAAAATGTGGAAAAAATTCAATTATCTTCTCTCCTAGTTCATAGAACTTTTTGGTAGAAAATTTTTTTGCTCTTAGTTGAACTAATCTCACATTATTATCTGAAAGTATTTTGAGACCTTCAAAAAGATCTGATTCATTTTTTGCCAGATCTATGTCTGCTAATATATAAATTTTTTCAAGGTCTTTATTAGATAATAACCTCTTTTCTATTTCATAAAACCCAAATCTTATATTCATTATTTGATCGCTAATGGAAGTATCGATATATCTTGTAAATTCTTCTAAAACTCTCAAACTTTCTTTAATTCTTGATAGGTTAGCTCTTAAGACTTGATCCATTTCTGTGTATGGGCTATGAAAGTTATTTTTTCCTATATCAGATTTGACATCTCTTTCGCCAATCATATCAAAATCTAAAATTCTTGATATTTCGTGTCTAATATTCCTAATCGTAGAGGAATTAGTTAAGTCATTTTTTATAAACCTTAAATAATCTTCAACAACTCTTAAGCCTTCAATACATCTATTTCGATTGGCATCTATAACTCTATTAATATAAGTCTTAGAAAGCATTTTTTTCTTTTACCTCTCCAAATATGAAAAAATAAAAAACTCCCGACCTTGGGAGTTATCAATTTCTCTCCCTTCGTCGGTATTACCCGATTCAGGTTCAGCGGGTCAGGCCTCAAGCCTATCTCAGCCCTTTCGAGCTCCCCGGGAAAATTTATTCATTTAAATAAATATATTTCTGTTTAATTGCTACAATATATTTTAAACAAATTATAAGAAAAATACAAATGAAAAACCTTTAAATTAACTTATAAAAGTTTTATATTTGAACTTTTAAAAAATAAATATATAAAAAAAGGGGACTGATTCTCTCAGTCCCCATTAACTTTAAAATGTTTGGTAAATTAAAATGAATTACACTTCTGGGAATGCACAGCGTCCAAAAATATTCATTTCGCAACCTTTTGTAGCTTCTGCCATGTGATTAATGTAATTAAGCTTATATTGTATAAGCTCTTTAATGCGTTCAATGACTTGTTTTCCTTCTTCTGATTTAAACAAATGGGCATATCTTCCCTGAGTCTTTAAGAAATCCTCAAGCGGTTTTAGCTCTCTTGGCTTAAAGGTAACATTCCACTGACCATTGTCTACTTCATAAAGTGGCCAAAAGCCTGTTTCTACTGCAAGCTTTGCAATGTTTACAGTTTCTGAAGCAGGAAATCTCCACCCTCTTGGGCAAGGTGCAAGCACTGTGATAAAACTTGGCCCATCATAAGAAAGAGCTTTTTGTACTTTTCTCATAAAATCATTCCAGTGCGACAAAGAGGCCTGAGCAGCATATGCAATATCATGAGCAGCCATTATAGCTACTATGTCCTTTCTCAAGTTTGCACGTACGTTACCAGGTCTTGCCTTTCCTACATGACAGGTTGTCGTCCATGCTCCAAGCGGAGTAGCACCTGATCTTTGGATTCCTGTATTCATGTATGCCTGATTATCCATACAAATATAAAGCATTCTGTGTCCTCTTTCCATAGCACCGGAAAGAGCTTGAAGACCAATATCATATGTTCCACCGTCACCACCAAAGGCTATAAAGTTGATAGGTTCAGTAACCTTGCCTACTTTAGAAAGCGCTTTATAAGCTGCTTCCATACCAGAAGTAATAGCAGCAGCGTTTTCAAAAGCATTATGATACCAGTTTACGTTCCAGGACGTATACGGAAAAATACAGGATGAAACCTCAAAACAACCTGTAGCCTCACCAACCACTACTGGTTCATTTGACGCTAATATAGCTTGCTTTATTATCATGGGTTCAGGACAGCCAGCACAAACTCTATGTCCTGAAGTTATAGGCAATTCTTTTTTTGGTAACTCAGTTAATTTAAAAGCCATATAATTTATCCCTCCTTTATCCTTTCACGCCTATATACTGTCTCAAATCTTTTACCTCTCCCTTATCAACTTTAGACATTATATCTTCAAAAACACCTTTCATATCCCTAATTTTTACATCTCTTCCACCCAAACCAATTATATAGTTAGCCATCAGGGGCATCTTCTTTTTATTTGCACAAGCACCTGACAACTCAGAAAAAATTGGAGCGCAAGCCGCTCCATAAGCATCCGCTCTCTCAACAACAGCCAATCCTTTCAGATTAAAAATTGCTTCATATAATTCTTCAGCAGGGAATGGTCTAAATAATCTGAGCCTTATTACTCCTGCTTTAATCCCTTTAGATCTAAGTTCATCAGCTGCAAGCATTGCAACGCCAGTTATTGATGACATAGCCAAAATAGCATACTCAGCATCTTCCATCCTATAGGTTTCCATAATAGCAGGAACATTTCTTCCAAATTTTTTGTTATATTCTTCATGAATTTCTACAATTATCTTTTTTGAATTCTGGATAACCTCTTGGAGTTTTCTTCTGGCCTCCATATAGTAGTCTGGCAAAAAGTAAGCACCCACACTCACTGGATACTTCACGTCCAAAAGCGAGTAAGGTGGATTAAACTCTCCAACAAAGTCTTTTACCTCTTGATCGTCCAGAAGCTCTATCCTTTCGGTATTATGAGAAATATTAAAAGCATCAAGACCTACAATAACTGGCAAATAAACATTTGAATTTTCAGCAATTCTTGTAGCAATAATCGTTGAATCGTATGCCTCCTGGCCATTGAAACAATAAAGATGAATCCAACCAGCGTCTCTTGAACCCATAGTATCGCTGTGATCGCCGTGAATGTTGATAGGAGCAGAAAGCGCTCTATTAACGTTTATCATTACAATTGGATGTCTATTCCCTGCTGCTATATATAAAATTTCATGCATAAGCGCAAGCCCCTGTGAAGAAGTACAGGTCATTGTTCTGGCTCCTGCAGCTGATGCGCCACAACATGCTGAAAGCGCCGAATGTTCTGATTCTACAGGTACAAATTCAGTATGCACAATACCATCAGCCACAAATTCTCCAAACTTTTCAACTATCAAAGTCTGAGGCGTAATAGGATAAACTGCAACCACATCTGGATCAATTTGTCTCATTGCTTCTGCTACTGCATAATCTCCGGTTAAACCAACACTTTTTCTCGCCATATGACCCTCCGTTATCTCAAGAATGGCTTTTCAGTATTTTCAAAATCAGATCCTAACACCATCTCAATAGCATTTACCGGGCAAACTTTACTACAAACTCCACAACCTTTACAGTGCACGGGATCAAATCCAAACATTTCATATTTTCCATTTTTGTTTTCAACAACAATTGACATATCCGGACAAAAAAGCCAACAAGTCATACAATTAGTACATTTCTCTTTATTCACAGTAGGGTGCTGAACCCTCCAGGTACCAGTCTTCAAGCACTTAGAATTAGCACCTCCAACCAGAACATTTCCTACAGGCATTTCTTCCCAAACTAATTTCTCTTCACATGGTATTTCAATTCTCTTTATATCTTTGTTCATCCCTGTTTCACCTCCTCATATGCTCTTCTAATGGCATTGACGTTTGCATCAATAATTTCCTGCTTGAACTTACCGCTAAAGCTTCTTACCATTTCGTTTACGACATCCTCGAAATTGAGTATCCCAGTCGCCTTAACCAGTGCACCTGCCATAGTGGTATTGGTTATAGGCCTTTTTAAAGTTTCCAAAGCTATTTTTGTGGCATCAACTGTAAAAACTTTTATCCCAGGCGCAATTTTTAATTCTTCTCTAAGCTGTTTGGGTTCATCAGGATAATTAACTACTAAGTATCCATCACTTTTAAGACCGTTTAAAAAGTTTACTTGGGAAAATAAAGTAGGATCAAGAACCACTACCGCATCAGGTTCCTCTATTTGGGAATAATTTTTTATTGGCATATCAGATATTTTAGTATAAGCTACGATAGGAGCTCCTTCTCTTTCGGCTCCAAATTCAGGAAAGGATTGAAAGTATTTATTAACACTCAGTGCAGCTGATGCAAGAAATTGAGAGGCCGTCCATGCCCCTTGTCCTCCTCTTGCGTGCCAACGAATTTCCCAATAACTTTTCATTATCAGACCTCCTTTTATATGTGAACGCAACTTAAAAAAAGCTAAATACTTAAGAATGAACTATAAACATTATAAATGTATAGTATGCATTTTTTTAAAAAAAAAGTATACCAAATGTTTTGAAATGTCTGAATAAATCAAATATTTAAATTAATATAGTACTCAAGTACTTATAAAAAATTGAAGAATTATTAATTATTAAAAGTTTCCTTATAGATCAACATCAATTCTTTGTCAAAAAGAGTTCTTGATAATTCTAAAACTTTTGCTTTAATTTTTGGCAATATAACGTTTATTTGTTCGTCACTTAGTTGGATACCAAATTCTTCAAATTTGTTTTTTATAGCTTTAGGACCAGAATGCTTACCAATTACCAGTTGTTCTACCATCCCAAGGTCTTGAGCTGAAAAAGCCGAAATCTTTTCTCCCATCTTTCTTGCATCCAGTGAGATTCCGGATTCAGTACTGAAGAGCTTCTTGCCAATTATAGGTTTAAAATCAGGTATTTCTATACCTGATTTCTTGCTCACATACTTTGATAAAGAAGCCATTCCTTTGAGGTCAACCCCCAGGTCTACTCCCCAGAGAAACTTTAGCGCAGCAATAACCTCCTCCAAAGAAGCGTTCCCTGCCATTTTCCCCAATCCTAAAACAGTAACGCTTGCAAACTCGCTGCCAGAGGCAATGCCAACAAGGGTGTTTGCCGTAGCCATACCAAAATCGTTATGCATGTGAACTTCTAAGGGTATGCCCACTCTCTCAGACAAATAGGTTACTGTTTCATGAACTTTAAACGGATCCATTACGCTTGAAGTGTCACAAATTCTAAGTCTATCAGAGCCAGATTCTTTTGCCATAAGAGCGAATCTAACCAAAAAATTCCTTGGCGCCCTTCCTGCATCTTCCATATGAGTAGAGACATAAAGGCCATGTTTTTTTGCATAATTTATTGCTTTATCAGTTAATTTAAGAGCTTCATCAAATTCTAATCCCAATTTAAAGTGTAGATGAATTGGAGAAATTGGACAGGAAATTCCAACCGAATCTACTCCTGATTTCAAAGACATGTCAATATCGGACAAAACGGGCCTATTCCAGGACATTATCTTTGATTTTAAACCAAGTTTAACAATAGCCGAAATGGCTTCAAACTCCTCCCCCAGCATGGCAGGTATTCCAGCTTCAATTTGATAAATACCTAAATCATTTAATTCTTTAGCAATTTTAACTTTATCTTGTTTAGTAAAAATAACCCCCGCTGTTTGTTCTCCATCCCTTAAAGTAGAATCAACAATTTTTATGTTTTTTAAGATAGCTTCACTAGAACTAAAAGCATGAAAGAACACTTTATATAAGGACACCCTTTTTAGATTTGTAAGACAACTTAACAGGAGCACCCTTCTTTAGTATAGATTCCTCTGCAGCCTCAAGAATTTCGAGGATTCTTAAACCTTGCATACCCTCAGTTATTGGATCCTTTTTATATATAATCGACTCAATAAAAGATCTGCATTCATTTTTCAACGGTTCGCTTTGTTCAAAGTCAACTATCTTTTCTCCACCAGAATTTAAAAATGGCTTTCCGTTAACAATCTTAGCTCCTTTATTGTAAAGAATCAGCTTATGAGGAGCTCTATCATCAAATATAGCCATTTTCTTCGTCCCTATAACTACTGTTTGCTGAATTTTACGAGGATGTAACCAGGAAACAAAGATATTTCCAAATATATCTTTAAATTCAAGCGTTACATGGGCAATATCTACCCTATCTTCGCTCAAAAAACTATGCCCTGTACTAGATACCACAATATCTCCTTCAAGTCCAAGCAGATAAAAAAATATTGACAAATCATGCGGAGCCAAATTCCATAGAACTGATTCATCAAAAGAAACCTTTCCTAAATTCAACCTGCTTGAATGAATATAGTGAATATCTCCAAGTTCACCTTCCATAACTAACTGGTGAAGAGTTTGAACAGCAGGATGATATAAAAGAACATGACCCACCAATAACCTCAAATCCTTCGACCTGGCCAGTTCAACCAGCTCTTCGCCTTCCTTTACATTCAGGGCCATTGGCTTCTCTACAAAGACATGCTTTCCACTATTAAGAGCTTTTTTTGCTAAAGAATAATGAAAAGACGACGGCGTAGATATCACAACGGCATCTATATCCTTAGAAGAAAATATTTCATCTGGATTTGTAACACAATTAACGCTTTTGTACTGGCTCTCCACCTTTATCAACTTTTCTGAATCCAGATCACACACACTACGGAGATAACCTAATTCGAAGAAATTTCTAATTAAGTTTACGCCCCAATCTCCTGCACCAATTACAGCAACATTTACACTCGTTTTAATTTCACCTCTCCAAACTGTTATAAAGTAATTATATTATATAATATGTCATTTTTTGCCACTATCAACTGGAGCTTTAGCTGTGGTATTTACACTATTAGCACCTGTATCCTGACTGGTATTCTCATTCTTTTTTAAGGTAGTTTCAAGTGATGGAACTTCAAAAGCTATTTCTAGCTTTTTGGGATCGTCTGTTTTCAAAATTGTATACTTTGGAGTATCTGGGAAAGTTAATACAATTCTTGAAGATTTTAGTATATCAGAATCAAAATTTTGGATTCTTACCATATTTACATAATTTAAACCCTGAGGGCTAAATTGACCCGTTTTAACAGATTTGTCCAGAAAAATATTTGGAATATCTATAATAATTTGATCCGGGAATGCATACTGTTTAATATCAGCTTGTTCAAAAGGAACTGTACTTTCTAAAAGGAGTACAACCTTCGTGCCATCGTTAAACAACTTCACATTATCAATAAATTGATTTTTCATTAAATTTACTGGTGGATATTCTGCGTCAGTAATTTTAATACAACCAGCAGAGTTCAAAGGAACCCCAACAGAGTTCGAACTATTATTTCCAGTCCTTGTAGAAGTTAGATCATTAACACTTTTAACCGTTGTATCCTGTTTAATCTCTTCTTTTTGGCTTGAAACATTAGTTTTTAAAGAATTTGTTGATGTTGAGGCAGATGCGTTGGAGTTAACGTTTGTGGAACTTGTTTTAAGAGAATTGCCTGTAGAAGTTTGATTATTGGAAGAAAGAGAGTTCAAAAGACTGTCTACCTCACTATTCCACTTTTGAAAGTCAGAATTGGTATTGTCGGCAGATGTAACGTTTTGCATTTGTGTCTCATTAGATTTTGAATCTTTAGAGCCAAAAATTTTAGAAAATATAGAAGCACTTGCTAAACTAGTAGAAAGTAAAGTAAAGGAAAGAATAAACAACAGGATCAAAAATCCCTTAACTTTATGCACTTTAGTAAATCCTCCTTCAACTTATTGTTTAATCAAAAAACCTTAACTATCTATTTATTGTAAATGATTTTACCATATTTTTCTTAATAAAAGTAAAAAAATTTTAATCTTCTGCGGTTCTCGGATCAAGTAATTTATTTATAATGTCAGCCAATAAATTAGAAAGAATTACTAAAACAGAAGAAAAAACAACTATACCCATAATAACAGGATAATCTCTAGAAAATATAGCGTTAACCCCGAGTCTTCCTATGCCAGGCCAGGCAAAAATTGTCTCTATAATGAAAGCTCCGCCCAATATGTCAGGAAGAGACAATCCTAACAAGGTAATTATTGGTATTATAGCCACTATTAAGACATGAAAGGTTATCCTTTTTTTTGACAAACCTTTTGCTATTGCAAACTGGATATATTCTTCTTGAAACACTTCTATTGCTGCATTCCTTTGATACCTCATCACAGAAAATATAATGCCTAATGAGATAGTAAAAACTGGAAGAGCAAGATGAGCTATGTGATTCGAAAAGAATTCTAAACTAGGATAAGGAATACCTACAGAAACATAGCCATTCACAGGAAACCATTTCAAACTTACAGCAAAAACTCTAATTAAAATAAGTGCAAGAAAAAACGATGGAACAGAAAGCCCAATAAAGGAAATTATACTTGAAACAATATCGAACTTATCCCTAAACAACGCCGATAAGATCCCCCACAAAATACCGATCGAAAAACCGATCAGATAAGCAGAACCCATTAATTCAAGCGTTGCAGGCAAACGCTCCAATATTAAATCCAAAACAGGCCTTGAATCTACAAATGACCTACCAAAATTTAGAAATAAAACGTTTTTAAACCAGATTAAAAATTGCACATAAATACTTTGGTTCAAACCTAAATTGTTTCTTATTCTTGCAAGATCTTCTGGTTTTACTCTTGGATCTATCAAGAGGGTGCTAGGATCGCCAGGAGCAAGATGGATAATAAAAAAGCTTACGGCAGAAATTATAAAAACAAGCGCAATAGCTGATAATAATCTTTTGGTAATATACCAAGCCACAATAAACTCCATGCAAGAAAATTAATTACAAAGATCACAAAAAAGTATCCACTCAATATTTGGAATATTCCTAAATTATATACTTTTCTGAATGAACTAATTTTAACGTTATTTATAATAGTATTAAAGTAATTTTTCATAAAATCTCTACCGGCAAAAAGCGCATTGTTTATCTCTTTCTCGCCTGGTTCTGAAGTAGTGATATAAAACTGTATCTTATTGCCCAAAGCCCTCCATGTAAAAAGAGCAATAACACAAGCTAAAATCGGATTAATATAAATAACCATTATTTGTAAAAGGAATAATAATATCAACAAGTTTGTGCCACACCTTTTATGAACTCTTGAATAAGAATTCACTGAATTCTTAGAAAGAATATCTCCAGATTCAATAGCATGTGCCACTTTATGTTCTGCACCGTGTAACTTTGATAGCTTACTAAATTTTATTAAAAACAAAAAAATTACAAGAGGTAAAATTATGGAAAAAAGTGAAAGTGTGTAGGGATCAAAATCTACAAAATTATATTTTAATATTTCATAGAAAAAGCTGCCTGTAATAAACAGTATAATTGCAAACAGAGAAAAGAGACCTCCAGTAAGAAACAGTTTTATATCGTTTACTCCACCTCTTGCAAGAGAATTTGTGAAAAAAATCCCAAATGGGGTAGATACCCCTGATACTCTTGTAGGCATAGGATAACCATTTAAAAAGGCTATTACATCTGGATAATATAAAATCCCTACCGGGATATTGCCTGGACCTAGTACAATAACAGGTTTTTTATATATTAAAGAAAGTTGCAAAAATTTATCGACAGAATCATTTTCAAAAACAAACATCAAAGGTGATAAATTTTTGTTCATTAAAAGATCGCTTACCAGATCATTCCATCCGAACCCAATAACATCATCTTTCGAAATTGCACAATAACCATCATCTGTATGCGTTAAAAAGATTTCACAACCGTGAGTCCTAAAGAATAATATAAGCCTGCCTATGGTATCAAAATGTGAAACAAAATTAATCTTCTTGTAAACAGGTCTTAAATCAGAGATCAAAAGGGTTCGCATCAATTGCTTGAATGTAAATATAAGATTCTTTTTTCTTCTGGATCTCAATAAAAGAGACAAAATCTTTCTTTATTTCAATAAATTGATCTCTCTGGCACTTTACAGAACTTTTTGATGTTCCTCCATAAATATTTCTTGCATTTACTGAAGATACGAAATCAAAGTTTCTGTATGAGTTAAAGTCAATATCTTTTAAAATTTTCCTGACGTCTTCGAAATCTAGCTCAAAAATTTTAACCCCTTTTTCCTCAGCTAACCTAACAAGAGACCCCACTCTAGAATGTGCCTCTCTGAATGGAACGCCATTTTTAGCAAGATAATCTGCAATATCTGTAGCAAGCAACCCCTGATTAAGGCTTTGTTTTATTTTTTCAACGTTCAAATTTATTTTTGATATAAACTCAGGTAAAAGCACAAGAATAGAAGAAACTATATCAAGAGAACTAAATACGACAGTTTTATCTTCTTGAAGATCCCTATGGTATCCTATTGAAAGTCCCTTCATAAGCGTTAAAAGCGAAATAAGATTTCCTATAACTATTGAACTCCTTCCCCTTATAAGTTCAAGAAAATCAGGATTTTTTTTCTGTGGCATTATAGATGAGCCCGTACAGAATTCATCAGGTAAGTTTATAAATCCATATTCCGAGGTAGAAAAAGTAATAAGATCTTGTGCAAGGCACGAAAGCTTAATTGAGATCGTTGCTAAAGCATAAAGGAAGTCAAGAGCAAAATCCCTGGATGAAATTGTCTCAATACTGTTAAACGTTGGCGCTTCAAAGCCAAGTTTTTTTGCAAGTCTGAACCTGTCGAGGTTGAATGCACTTCCAGCAATAGCAGCCGAACCAAGTGGTAACATTCTACAAGATTCATAGACTTCTATTAATTTCTTCACACACTCAAATAAACTATAGAGGTGAGCAAAAACCCAATGAGAAAAAATAATTGGCTGGGCCTGTTGAGTGTGTGTATAAGCTGGCATTATTACATCTTCATATCTTTGAGAAATTTCAAGGAAAGAATCAAAGAAATTGTTTAATTTCGTTAATATATTTAATATTTCAATTCTTAAAAACATCTTAAAGTCTGTTATAACCTGATCATTTCTACTTTTTCCTGCATGCATCTTAAAAGCAGTCTCGCCAATTTTCTCAGAAAGTAGCCTTTCTATGGCCATGTGAATGTCTTCATCCTGATTGGAAAACTCAACATTGTTATTCAAGTATGCTTTGACAAGCTCTTTAATGCCAGATTTTATAACTTCAAAATCTTCTTTAGAGATAAGTCCTATCAAAGAAAGCTCTTCAGCATATACAGAGTTCAAACAAGAATCCTGTAAAAAAAATCTCCTATCAAGATCTAAAGAAGAGCTAAACTCTATAAGTTCTCTCTTGGTATCAGGGAGTCTCCCCTGCCAGGCCCTAAAACTTTTTCCCATGTCCTACCCTATGATAAACCCTATTTGGCAAACTAAATATATCTATAAAGCCCACTGCGCTGTTGTGCAAAAAGGAGTCATTTTGACCGTAAGTTGCCAGATCTTGTTGATACATGCTAAAAGGAGAACTTCTGCTAACCACAGTCAAACTTCCTTTAAAGAGCTTTATCTTTATCTTTCCTGTAATCCTTTCGCTAAAAGAGTCTATAAAGGAATCAAGAGCTTTCTTCAAGGGTGAAAACCAGAGGCCATCATATATCAGACAAGAATACTTTTCGTCTATTAAAGATTTAAAGTGAAACAGGTCTCTTGGCAAAACAAGAGATTCCAGATCTCTGTGTGCCTTTACCAGAACTGTAGCAGCAGGAGCCTCATAAACTTCTCTCGTTTTTATGCCAACCAATCTATTTTCAACCATATCAGAACGACCAATCCCATGAGAACCTGCAATTTTATTCAGTCTCTCCACAAGATCTTCTGGATTCATCCTGTTAGAGTTAAGTCCTACTGGAACATTATTTTCAAACTCAATTTCAACGTATTCTGGTTTGTCAGGTGCCTTTTCAGGCGACACGACAAGTTGAAATGCTTCCTCAGGTGGCTCCTTTTCAATATCTTCTATTGGACCTGCCTCTATACTCCTGCCCCACAAATTCAAATCGATTGAAAAGGGGCTTTTTCTACCAACTGGGACCGGTATATTGTTTTTTTGAGCATAATCAATCTCTTCTTCTCTTGTCATAACCCATTCTCTCATTGGTGCCCATATTGCAAGATCTTCTTTAAGAGTCTTTATTGTCAGATCAAACCTTACCTGATCGTTTCCTTTTGCGGTACAACCATGGGATACTGCCGAAGCATTGTTTTCCTTAGCAAGCTTTACAAGATAAGATGCAATTAGCGGCCTGGAAAGAGCTGCAGAAAGATGATAATTGTATTCATAAGTACAGTTAGCTTTAAGCGCCTTAAATGCATAATCAGTTAAAAATTCACGCCTTAAATCTAAAGCAATTGCTTTTATTGCACCAACATTTCTTGCCTTCTCAACAATTGGTTCAATTTCCTCTCCCTGTCCAATATCTACAGTAAGGGTTATAACTTCAGAGTCATATTTTTCCTGTAGCCACTTTATGGCTACAGATGTGTCTAATCCGCCAGAATAAGCTAATACTACCTTTTTCTTCACAATAACCTCCTATTTTTGCCTTTTTCCCTTACGTTTTGGCTCCAAACTTCTTTTTAAATCAAGAAGTCTTTCTTCACTTTGTTTTTTAAAGATATTCATCTTGTCTTCAAAACTTATTGTAGCTTGTTTGATCGAAAGTTCAATTTTACCATCGTTTTTAATAGATAATACCTTTACTCTTATTTTGTCACCCTTTTTTATTACCGTATCAACGTCTTTTACATAATCATCTGATACCTCTGAAATGTGTACAAGACCTATCTCACCTGAGGGAAGTTCAACAAAAGCTCCAAATTTTGCCGTTCCAATTACTACACCCTCATAAAATTCCCCGGGCATGATATGAACCATAAAGTCTTAACTACCTCCATCTTTTTTTATAATTATAAGTTTTTCGTCTTTATGCAAAAAAGAATAGTTCTTCCTCAAATAAAAATCCAACCATACCGGATCGTTAAATAGTTCACTTCTTCTATTAAGAACATTTATTTCACTTTCTAGTCTTTTCTTCTTCTCCAATAAAGATGCCTTTTCTTTGTTTAAAATAGCAACTTTATTTAATCCATCTATAACCCACAAAGTTAGTATAACCAAAAGAATTATTAATATAAAAAACCACAAAGTCCTTATAGGCCCATATTTATTGGGCCTTGATCTAGGTCGAAATCTTGTATCCGATACCTCTTTTTGGTAATTCATCTTCAACAATTACAGTTATTAACTTTGGGGAAACGATTTCAATTCTATCTCCTACCTTTACGCTATAATCTGGCTTCGCAACCCTTCCATTAACCAGAACAAATCCACACTCACACATTTCTTTAGCTATTGTTCTTCTCTTTATCAAACCTGTTATTTTAAGCCACTTATCCAGTCTCAAATTCTTTTGCTTTTTCCCAATAAAAATCTAGCTTTTCAATATCAAGATCTGAAATCTTCAAATTATCATCTCTTATAATCCTTTCCATCAAGACAAACCTTTTTATAAACTTCAAAGTAGAAAGCCTCAATGCGTCTTCTGGATATATATTAAAAAACCTAGCCAAATTTACCACGCTAAAAAGAATATCTCCCATTTCATCTATCATTTTATCTCTATTATTGGAATTCACAGTACTTTTAAATTCATCAATTTCTTCTTTGATCTTTTCCACAATATCATCATAATTATCCCAATCGAAACCAACATTTTTAGCTCTCCTTTGAGCCTTGTAAGCTAGTATGAGAGCTGGAAGAGCTGTGGTAAAGCCAGAAAAAATACTTTCTTCAAATGCGTTATTATTAGACTTTAGTTTTAAATTTTCCCATCTTTTTAATACTTCATCAGAATCTTTCACACAGACATCTCCAAAAACGTGTGGATGTCTGTAAATTAATTTTTTTACCAAAGAGTCTATAACGTCATAGATGTCAAAAGCCTTCTTCTCAGCTTCCATCTGTGAATGAAAAACCACCTGTAAAAGCAAATCTCCTAGCTCTTCTCTTAAAGAAGAGATATTCTTCTTATCAATTGCATCTATTACTTCATAAGCTTCTTCAATTAAGTTCGATTTTATACTTTCGTGTGTTTGTTTTTTGTCCCAAGGACATCCCTTCTCTGATCGAAGAATTTTTACTATTTCGACTAAATCAGAAAAATTATAACGATCTTTAGACAAGAAATCGTCCATATTTTTACTTTTATTTGCTCTGAGAGTTTTGTTGACTTTGCGAACCTTGACTCTCACCCTGAGAATTCGTATTAGGATTCGTAGTTGGTTGTGGCCCCTGGATTGGTTTACCCTCTCTTGTTTTATTTAACAAAGAAACTAACCAAAACTTAAACCTCTCCCAGGCTGTTATAACTGGATTATCCATAGGCGCAACAATTGGATCAGGAGTAATCTTTGATTGCTCTTTCTTCTCCTTAAACCACTTCTCCAAACTCTGAGCCTGTTTATTTCTGAGAAGTTGAGCAGTTAAAGTATTTTTAACCTCATCAAACGAGAGTTCTTTTGATGGTCTGGTGCCAAGTTTTTCAATTATATGATATCCAAAAGGACTTTTTATTGGTTTAGAAAATTCGTTATCCTTTAGTTCATCTGCTGCCTTAGCTAGATCAGGAACCAGACTTGCTTTTGAGATCCAACCAAGATCTCCCCCCTTATCCTTTGTAGGCGTATCAATTGAATACTCTTTTGCAAGGGTAGCAAAATCCTTTCCCTGCTTAAGCTGTTCGTAAATATAATTAGCTTCTTGCTCTGTTTTGACTAAAATATGTCTCAAGTGGATTTGTTCTGGCTGTACAAACTCCTTTTTGTGTTCTTCATAATAGGCTTTCACCTCAGCTTCTGATATAGTTACATTAGAAGTTAATTTCTTAAATAGAGCTTCAGCTGTCAGTTGCTGTTCAATAATATTTCTTAACTCGCCCATTGATATCTTTTGTTTAGCTAAAGCTTCAAAAAAATCCTTTTCTGATGGAAAGCTTTTCTTTATTTCATCAATTCTTGCATCCACTTCAGAAGGAGTAATTTTTATATTTTCTTTTTTGGCTTCTTGAGTAATTATCTTATTATCTATCATGTGATTTAATACTTGTTTTTTTAACTCGAGGAAAAAAGAAGCTTCCTTAGGATCATAAAGATTTATTCCATATTGCTCATAATAACTAACAGCATCACCTAATGTCTTTTCATATTCATATCTTCTTATTGGTTCACCATTAACAGTTGCAACAGGTTGAAATTCAAACAGTGTATATGCACCTGAAACAACCAAAACGACAACCAACACGCCCAACCAAAATTTTATGTTCTTTAGAAAACCAAACCCAAACCTAAACCTTTTGTCCTTCTTCTCATTTTGTAAGCTTTTTTGTTCTAAATTGCTACTTTCTTTCTTCTTTCTGATTGAAAACAATTTTCTAATTGATAACAATTAATTTATTACCTCCTCAAAAATTTGCATTAATTATAGCAAAAATATAAGAAAAAAAAATAAAACCCCCTCAAAAAGGTGAGGGGGAAATATTTTTATAATCCTTAAATTACGATTTAAAAGCCTTCTCCAGAGGCGGTGCAATTTGTTTCTTTCTCGACATAACTCCAGGAAGCCACAAAGAATTTCCTTCTGGTTTCTTCCCAAAGGCCTTTTCAATTATACCAGGATCACCAGCAAAGAATAACTCTGATCCCTCTTTCATAATATCTGTTGCGGCAAAGGCTACCATTGCATATCCACCAGAATTCTTTAATTCTTCTATAAACTTGATTATCTCATTTTTTCTGTCATAAGCTTCATTAATATCAAGGATTTCAGTTTGGCCAATACCAACCTTCTTGCCACCAAAATCAAAGTCTTTATAGTCTTTCTTAACTACACTATCAATTGGCTTGCCAATAATGCTGCCTTGTACTTTCTTTATCTCTATACCAAAAGCATTGATGTCATCTATACCTGCAATCTTTGCAAGCTCTTGAGCAATCTTTTTATCCTCTTCTGTAGTTGTTGGAGACTTAAAAATAACGGTGTCAGAAAGAAGCGCACTCAACAAAAGACCTGCCAATTTGGGTTTATCCTTAATCTTGTCCATATAATGCTTGGCCAAAATTGTACAGGTTGAACCAAGGGGTTCATTCAAAATGTAAATTGGAGTGTTATTTACAAAATTAAACTTGTGATGGTCGATTATTTCTATAACCATCGATGAATCTTCGCCACAAACTCTTTGTGAAGCTTCATTGTGATCTACCAGTACGAGCTTTTTCCCCTCAACGTTTTCAAGTAATTCGGGTTCTTTAAATCCAAACTTGTTTAAAACAAACTTTGTCTCATCGTTTAGCTCGCCTGCTCTTGCGCTATTATAACCTTTCAATTCAGCATAAACAATAGCAGAGCAAACGCTGTCGGTGTCTGGTGCCTTGTGACCAACTACATAAACATCTGACATTAAGAAAATACCCCCTTAATATATAATTTTGACTTATGGATAGTATAACAAAATTTATATCTAAATTCAACAACCCCCTTTCTTAAAGATTAAATCCAGGTCATCATTGATACTATCACAAAAAAACAGGATTGAATTTAATAAGTATTTATATATTAAAAAACTTTTTTTATATAACCATTAAGAGTTTAGCTCATTGAACATGCTTTGTAGCTCATCTTCTGTTTTCTTTAACTTGCTTTTACAAAGATTTACTAAAAACAATGCCCTTTTCACAATATTAGAGAGCTCATCCATATCAATTTCGTCGGATTCAATCTTTTGGACAATAGAATTTAATTCATCTAAAGCTTCTTTGTAACTTATTTCTTCATTCATTAGTTTTTACCTTCCTTTCTACTACGCTAAAAAGATCAAAGTTAAAAAAATGTGTCAAAATACTTGAGCCTTCTGCAACATCTTCATAATTTTTAATTACCTTTCCTTGTAAAGTTGTAATAGAAAAACCTCTTTTCAAGATTTCTCTGGGGTCCTTTAATCTTATTTCTCTTTCAAGATTTGCAACAAAATTTTTATTTTCTTGAAATACTGATATGACTTTACTTTTTAATTCGTATTCCTTTCCTTGCAAAAATGAATACTCGTCCCCTACTCTTTCTTTTAGTCTTGAAAAGATATTGAAAAGAATTTTGTCAGACTTTCTTTTTTCCAAATCAATTCTTCTTAAAAAATCAGGAAAGATCCTATTACCTATATAGTTAATATTTGATTTTGAGGTGTTCAAATTTTCAAGTATTTTTTCTTTGATCCTGATAGATACTCTTTCTACAGTTTTTATTTCTCTGTCTATTTTTTCAGAACTTAAACTAAATATTTTATATAACTTATCTTTAAGTTGGTTTTCAAAGGCTTCTACTCTGTTTATCAAAAAATGTGCTACAGCAGTAGGATTTTTAAATCCTTCATAAGCAACGTAATCTAAAACTGTTTTATCTCTATCGTGCCCAATTCCTACAAGAACCGGGATCGGAAATTGTGAGATCTTTTTTGCTAGATTATAACTGTTGAAACAATCTAACTCTCCTACCGATCCCCCTCCCCTCACAATAACTACCACTTCAAAATTTCTGTATTCAGCTATAGCGTCCAAAGAGCTTATAATTGAATTTTCAACGTCTTTACCCTGCATTACAGAAGAAAATAGTTTTACATTAAAATTATATCCTTTTTCATTATAAATAAGATGTCTAATAAAGTCCTCATACCCAGCTGCACTTTCAGATGAAATAAGCGCAATATTTTGAGGAACAAGTGGAAGTTCAAGAGATTTGTTTAATTCAAGTAAACCTTCGTTCTCAAGTTTTGCCAGTATCTGGTTCTTTTTCAACTGCATTTCGCCAATAGTATAAGATGGATCTATATTAAAAATGTTCAAAGCCAAGCCATAAGATGGATGGTAAGTAACCTTTACCCTCGCAAGAATTTTCATCCCTTCTGAAAGCTTTTCGCCAACTATCGTTTCAAAAACATCCATTATAAATTTCTTATCGCTCCAAATAAAAGCACGATTTTTGGCAATTATCTGATTATCTTTCTTTTCGATCAGTTCAATACTAACAAAACCACTAGGATTATGAATTATTCTTGATACCTCAGCAATTAAAGGTATATCGCTTTCAAAATTGTCTTTAATAACCTTTTGTATCATAAGATTAAGTTCATATAAAGTAAGGGGCTTATTGTTGTTCATTAAAAACCTCACCTTTTTTTATTAATTTTATAACAATTGTGTTAAAATTAAATCGTTCATTTAGATAATTGCGGGGTGACGAATTGAAAGCGATGTCAAACTTTATTCCAAAAAATGTTAGAAGTATTAAAAAAAACCTTAGCGTCCCAGAACTAATAGAACTAGCCATAAAAAATGGCGAGGGGGTATTATCGAGCGACGGTTCTCTTTGTGTTAGAACAGGCAAGTTTACAGGCAGATCCCCAAACGATAGATTTATAGTTTATGACGATATAACTAAAGATACTGTTGATTGGGGAAAGATAAACCTACCTCTACCAGAAGAGAACTACAAAATTATAAAATCAAAAGCTTCGGCTTATATGCAAAATAAAGATATTTTAGAATTTAGCGGCTCTGTAGGAGCGGATCCAGATTATCAATTTAACGTTCACATTTTTTGCGAATATGCCTTTTCAGCTCTTTTTTCAAAATTTTTGTTTATAAATAGCAAAAACAAAATAGCAAAAAATTCTTTTACAATGTTTGTTTTACCAGGTTTTTCTGTTGATCCAGAAACTGACAAAACTAACTCTGATGCAGCAATAATTCTTAATCTGAAAGAAAAAACAATAATAATATCTGGAAGTATGTATTGCGGAGAAATAAAAAAAGCAATATTTACCTGTATGAATTATTTTCTACCAGAAAAGGAAGTCCTTCCAATGCATTGCAGTGCAAATATTGGAAAAAACAACGATGTAGCACTTTTTTTTGGACTTTCTGGTACAGGAAAAACTACCCTATCTAACGACCCAGAAAGAAAGTTAATTGGCGACGATGAACACGGCTGGTCCGAAAACGGAATTTTTAATTTTGAAGGTGGCTGTTATGCTAAGTGTATTAATCTATCTCGTGAAAACGAACCCATAATCTATAATTCAATCAAATTTGGTAGTCTATTAGAAAATGTAATCCTTACTAAAGATAGAACTCCAGATTACACAGATTCATCTATCACAGAAAATACAAGAGCTGCATATCCCATGAAAGCAGTTAGCATAGCCCACGATAAACTATACGGTCCACATCCAAAATGCATTATTTTCCTCACAGCAGATGCTTTCGGAGTTATGCCACCAGTTGCAAAACTAAGCCCTCAAGATGCCAGGGATTACTTTTTATGCGGTTATACTAGCAAATTAGCAGGCACAGAAAGAGGAATAATTGAACCACAGACTACCTTCTCTTTTTGTTTTGGAGCTCCATTTATGCCAAGAAAACCAATAGAGTATGCCTCATTACTTGAAAAGAAAATAAGGGAGCATAGTGTAAGAATATACCTCTTAAATACTGGCTGGATTGGTGGGCCATTTGGCATTGGCAAAAGAATAGATATCAAAACTACAAGAACTATAGTAAAACATATAATCGAAGGAACAATTGAAAACTCAAAATTTATAAAAGACAAATACTTTGGACTTACTATACCAGAATATCTTGAGGGCATCGCACCAGAAATACTAAATCCAATAAATTCCTGGGAGAACAAAGAAGAGTATACAAAAAAAGCTATTGAATTAGCAAAAAAGATTGAAAATCAAATCAAAAAACACAAAGAATAGCTCAGGTATAACCTTCCTTGAACTTATCCTTTCTATATTAATTGTTTCTATCTGTCTATTTTCTATAGCACCAGCATACCTAGAAAACATTATTTTAAATTGGCAATTAGAAAATCAGGCCGATTTAATTGCCGAAAATCTTAGAATTATAAGAAATTCAGCTTTCAACGGAGAAACTAATAATTCAATTTTATTTGATATCAATCAAAACGCATATTATATCTTTTCCAACAATGGCAAACAATCATCAAGATTCGATCTGGCAAACAAAATAACCTTTAAAAATGCCTATTGTGGTTCATCTAACAGATGTAGTTTTAGTATACATGGAGTTCCTAATGAGGGCGGCGGAAAAATATCGTTGATATGTAAACAGATTAACAAAGAAATAGATATTATAATAGGAACTGCTACAGGAAGAATATGGATTAATAAAAACGTTAATTAATCTCAATAGATATGGTAGGCAGCCACATAACAGGAATTTTCCAGATGTGAATTACTGAGTTCTCAACCGACAATTGTTTTGTATTTATGTTATACGAAATCTTGTTGGCAGTAAACGGACCTTTAAATATCACACCATCTATATTCTGTAAACTTAAAACTACTCCCGAAGAAGTTTTTTCAAGATATGCGTCCTTTCCAAAAAAGAAGAAGTCTCTTCCCTCTACAAGAACCTCTCCCTTTGCATAAGCGGTTTTTTCAAAGGGTTTATATTCAACTTCTTTTGTATATAGATTAAAATCTTTATTGCTGATGTGAACATTATTGTCTAAAATAACGCTTGAATTTTTAAAAGAAAATAAATCGCTGAGTGTTAATTTCCCTAACCCCCCTCCACCACTATCAACTTTCAAACCATCAAAATTAAAATTGAAAATACTTTTAGGCGTTAGTTGCTGCTTTTTTAGATCAAAAGAATACCTCTTATTAGAAACTTCAAGATTATTTAAATAAAAAACACCTGCAAAAGTTACAAAAAAAAGCGCTAAAATTAAAACAAAATTTTTATTTATAGGCCACAAGAACTGCAATCTCCTCCAGAACAACCTGCACAAGAAGAACTCGAAGTAGTTGAACTAATATCAATCGAACTATCGCTATTACTGGGAGATTTCGCTCTTGAAACCATAGGTCTTGAAATTACTCTCTTCACGTTTGGAGAACCGCACTTTGGACAATTTGTTGCGTCATCTTTTTTATCAACACTCCTTAATAGAGTAAACACATTATTACAATCACAACACTTATATTCATAAAAAGGCATTATGAAAACCTCCTATTAATAATTTTTTCATAAAATTTACTTCTTAAAGAATCATAAAACGAGTCATCAAAGAGATCAACGGGTCCAAAAAGTTTTCCATTTTGGAGGGTAAAACCTACAGCCAGTGATTTAGGAAAAGCTAAAGCGTTAGATGAATCATAAAAGGTTACAGGCAAAATGTTTTCTACCAATGCGTTTAGAATAAAGTTTATAGAAAAATATGGGGTAGACACCCTCCATATAGAAGCGCTACTATCTTCCAGGGATACCATCACAGGCTCAGAATTTTGGCCTTCAATTGATTGAACAAAAAATTTTAAACTTGACTTCTTTATATCTTTTAGTAACTTAAAAAGATCTTTAAATTGTGTATAAGATTTCAAACGCTCATTAAATTTCAAATTGATGGTATATAGTTCAAAAACATTAATTTTAAAAATATCAAAATTTGCAAAAGGATTAAATAAAAGCTTCAAAATTGCCATATTGTATGTTACAAGTTCAACGTTAGTTGAAAAGAATATTAGTATGCTTTCATTTCTTCTTTCAGTAAAAAGAAAATTTTTAAATTGTTTAAGACTTGAATTTTCAAATGTAAAATTAAAATCAGCCTTTTCTATGCTTCCTAGTGCACCATATAAAATCTTGTCAATGTCGTTTGCTTCTTTGAATCTTTCGGCCTCTGATACTACAATTACCAAAACTCTATTTGAGAGAGTCAACACATTATAGTCAAGGATTTCTTTCTCACTAACTAGATTCGAGAAAAAACACTCTAGCTTTTCAACTATTATAGGATGCACGCTTATATTATCCACGTAACCAGATACATCGAACTTAGCCATATCCAATCTTATTTTCAAAGCAAACTCCTATCTTAATTTTTTAAACAAAATTTCTAATTCTACTTTCACAATCAAATTTTTACTTTTCTAAATTATATCTAGTTATGCCTTGAGGCCCACCAATCCAAAGGGTATTGCCATATACTGCGAGAGCTTTGATATCGTTGTCTAACAAACCATCTGCTTTTGTAATCTTTCCAAAATCGCCCGTAGCTTCGTTATAGGTCAATACACCTTTAGGACTCATCATATACAGCTTGCCTTTTTGGTAAACAAATCCCATTATTGAGTCTGAATAAATTTTTGGCACGTAATAATCTTTAAACTTATTGTCTTTGCTGATGTAATGAACTACGCCATATCCTGTTATAAGAGTGGATTGTTCCTGAAACACACTAAACCAGGCTCCATCATCGGTTATGATACCCTTTTCTATCCATGGATAAGAAGTTATCCCTGGTGGATAATCAGCAGGAAGATAATTTATCCACTTATGAGTTTTTTTATCATAAATATTCAAAGCACAAGAAATGTTTAAACCCAGCATATTAGTTTCTCTGGACACAGCATAAATCCTATCCTTATCACCAAGAATCAGAGTAAAGGCACCCATTATTAAATGATTCTTTTCAGAATAAGTAGTAATCTTATTTGTCTTAAGATCTAACATATACAATCCCTTTTCAGTTCCGACCCAAAGATCGTTAGAATCTCTGTAAATACTGAGAACAGAACTAAAAGCGTGATATTCCTTTTCCGGAAAGGAGGAAACTAGCTTTGGGCCTTTAAGATCCCAGAGTTCAATTCCATTTTTTCCACCAAGCCAAAAATAAGAATCGCCTTGATAATACACAGTATTGTACTCAAATTTTGTATCCAAACCTACCCACTTTTTACCTTTTAAATACATAATTTTTCTATCATTATCACCTTTTTTGAAGAGAGCATAAACATTGTTATTATCAAAATAAAATTTTTCAACCTCATATCCTAAAGGATATCCATCGTTATAAGGTACGACTTTCGTAGTAGATTCTATCAAAAAGATTCCAAAACTTGTAGCAGCCCAAACGTCGTTTTCGTTTTGAATACCAAGAGCTTTGATATCCTTTAATTTATCAAAAGTTATAATAGAACCGGGCGCTTGCTTAGTTAATGCAACAAAATAACCTATAACCCAACCTTCCGAATTATCCTGAAACTTTACTTTATACCAATCTCCCTGCTTTTCAATCGATTGTATGGGGGTAACCTGGTTGATTATTTTGATAATCTTAAAACTTGTACCAGGGCCACTTCTTACTGGTATATTATTTCCTACCAGGTTCCCATCAGGAGTAAAGGCTGCTGCATAAGCACTAGAAACCAGAAATGCCCACAATACCAAAAGCAAAATAAACCTTTTAATATTAATCATATTAATCATCTTTTCTGTCCTTTCTGTTTCTTAGTTCATGTATAATTTCAAGGGCAGCAATTGCACCCTCTCCTACAGCAGTGGAAATCTGATAAGGTTCTCCAGTACAATCTCCCGCAGCATATATTCCAGGAATATTAGTTCTCATTTTCCTATCTACTACAATTGATTTTGTTTTTTCGTCAATTTCTAACCCTAAAAATCTGGCTATATCAAGCGGCCCCATATCTCCCAAAGCAAAGAAAACGCCGTCCGCAGATATCTTGCTCTCGTTATCCAGCAAAACTCCAGTAACCTTTTCTCCATCACCAAGCACTTCAATTACCTTTCCTGTCGTTAATTCAACATTATTTTGTTTTAACTTATTCAGAAAGTTTTCAGAGATTTCAAAACTCTTTGCATGCGAAATCAAATTTATCTTCGAAGCAAATTCAACCAGATCAAGAGTTTCTCTTGCAGCCAGATCTTTATTACCTATTACCACAACAGGCCTATTTTTGTAAAAAAACCCATCACAGGTGCTGCAATAAGAGACTCCCTTCCCAACATATTCTACTTCATTTTTTACGCCAGAAGGTTTTACATTCAATCCCAGTGCTAGAATCAAAAAATTAGCCTCAAAGCGATTTTCTTTATTTGTTTCAACGTAGTAACCGCCATTTTCAGAAAAGTTAGCTGCAATAACTTCTTCTTCTAAAATTACTGCGCCAAATTTTTTTGCTTGAGCTACCGATCTCTCCTTAAATTCTTTACCCGAAATTCCTTCAGGAAATCCAAGGTAGTTCTCAATGTTATGGGCCCACGAAGCCCTTGATCCGCCTGGCAAACCTATTACAAGAGACGAAACATTAGCTCTTGCTAAATAAACAGCAGCAGATAAACCAGCAGGTCCTGCTCCCAAAATAATTACATCATATCTCAATCTTTATACCTCCAAAAATGATTTAACCATTATAAACCATTGTTGCAGATCATATAAAATAATACAATTAAAGGTTTTATCTAGGCAAATAATTTAAAGGATTTACGTACCTTCCATCAACCTTTATCTCAAAGAGCACGTGTGGCCCCGTAGACCAACCAGTACTACCTGCATAGGCTATCACCTGACCCTGGCTAACTCTTTGTCCTACCGAAACAACTATCGAACTATTATGAGAATATGAAGTACTAATGCCATCCCCATGATTAATAGTAACAATTTCTCCATAACCATGCTCCCAACCGGCATAAGTAACTACCCCTCTATCAGCAGCCCTAACTGGGGTACCATAAGGAACTCCTATATCTATTCCTGTATGAAACTCTGGAGTGCCGAAAATTGGATGTATTCTCCAACCAAAACCAGAAGTAATAGGTCCATCTACAGGCCATATAAAGTCGCCAGGAAATCCTCTACCTCTATAAGCAAGAGCAATACGTTCATACCCATTGTTGCTATTATTAGATGTCCACTTGTTTGCCACCTCAGATACAACGTCAAGTCCTGGTATGAATATATCCTGCCCTATTTGAAGTTCTTGAGGGTTTGGTATATTGTTGGATTTCAAAATTCTTTCTTGACTGACCCCATATATATCACAGATTTCACCCAGCGTATCTCCTGGCTGAACAGTATAAATTACACCGTTCATGTTAGGAATTTTTAACTTTTGACCAACTTTAAGGTACCCTTCATCTCTAATGTCGTTCAGCAATTTAATAGTTTGATAATTAATGCTGAATTTTTGAGCTATACTTTCAAGCGTGTCTCCTGGCTGAACAGTATACTCCTGAATCTGAAGCTTTGGTTCGCTTTCAACCTTTTTAACGTCTCCTTTTGAAACTTTTTGAACGGGAAGATTTGAAAAATTAGAAATTTTTGGTTTTAAATTAACGCTACTTGTAATTATTAGCCCCCCTACAATCAGAGGAATAATGGGAAAAAAGTAATAAATTTCTTTTTTGTATTTCGTTAAAAACTCTTTAATAGAACCTAATTTAAATTTTTTAAAAAAATTACCCAATAAAATCACCTCTCATAGCCTAATTTTTAGCTCAATTAAAAATTTATGATATAATCAAATACGTTGTGCCCGTAGCTCAGTTGGATAGAGCGTTGGACTACGAATCCAAAGGTCACAGGTTCGAATCCTGTCGGGCACGCCACTTAAAGCCTTTAATCACCTTAAAAAATAAAATCATAACCTTAGTACCTCCTGAAAAGATCCTTGCCCTTTACCCCTTTTTAAAACTCATTAAAAAAAATAAATTAATTTCATTAAATTTAAATTAAAATCAACTTTTAAACAACTCCAAAAGTATAGTTATTTAAAATGAATATGTCAAATGTTTTTGTCATATAAACTATTTATATTATCCTTTTCAGAAAAAAATATAGAAAAAAATTAATAAATTATAAAGATAACTTAGAAAACAAAAACGAATAAAATTGCCTTATTGACAGAATTGAAAAAATTATATATACTTATTTTCGAATTTTCGAATATATGTATAAAAAGAGGTGATTATAATTAATTTGCTGCAACTCTTTGATGCCCATGCAGAGCTTTGCAAAAGCCTTTCCAGTTCGAAAAGGCTTATGATAATAGCAATGCTTGCTGAAGGGGAGGCAAACGTAACAGAAATTGCTAAAACAATAGGCGCAAGACCATCAACTGTTAGCCAGCATCTAGCTATTCTTAGATCACACAATTTAGTAGAAGCCAGAAAAGAGGGCAAAACAATTTACTACTCACTCTCAGACAAAAGGTTAGGTGAAGCCTGTAATCTTATAAGACAAATTCTTTATGAAACAATGAAAAAAAAGGGCAATTTTGCAAAAGAAATGAGTTTGGAAAGCAATTTTCTTTGCTTTAAAATAAAAAAATAAATATTAGGAGGATGTCATGAGCTTAGACTTGAAAAATTTGAAAGTAGACAAAACAGTAGATGCAAGAGGGAGTGCCTGTCCTGGCCCATTGCTCGCAGCCAAAAGAGAAATCGTCTCGATACCTATTGGCGGGATAATGGAAGTTCTATCCTCTGACGAAGGAACAAACGAAGACCTCCCATTATGGGCAGAAAAAGTTGGACACGAATTTTTAGGAACTGTTGAAGAAGCTGGATATTGGAAACTTTATGTAAAAAGAGGAAAATAAAATGTCTACCAATAATCCAAAAATATTGGTTTTTTCAACAAATAACATCTCAGATCCGGGTATTGACCTTGCAGGGGCATCTCATATGGACTATCCAGAATCGGTTAAAGTTATAACAGTACCTTGCTCTAGTGGTATAAGCCCAAAGTGGATTTTAAATGCTATAAAAAATGGCTTTGATGGAGTATTTATAGCTGCCGATGGAACAGACTGTCCTTATTTAACTGACTGCACAGATAGAACTGCAAAAGTCGTAGAAAAATCACAAGAACTCCTTACAGCAAACAATCTGGATCCGAGAAGAGTAAAAATGGCAGCAATATGTTCAGTTTGTGCAGAGTCATTTGTATCACATATTAAAAAGTTTCATAAAGCATTAAGTGAGTTAAATAATTAACTATAAGGAGTAGGCATGAGCGACTTTAAAAAATTTGATGCATTAGTAATAGGTGGCGGAATTGCTGGGATGGAATCTTCCATATTGCTTGGTGATATGGGGTTCAAAGTGCTTCTTGTAGAAAAAGAGTCCAGTATTGGCGGAAAAATGATACTACTTAGTAAAGTATTTCCCACTCTTGATTGTTCGAGCTGTATATCTACACCTAAAATGGCTGCAACAGCAGCTCACAATAATATTACCGTGTTAAATTATAGTGAGGTAGAGGAAATAAAGAAAAAAGAGGATTCGTTTACTGCTAAAATTCTTAAAAAAGCGTCTTTTGTAGATCCTGCTAAATGCACTGGATGCGGACAGTGTGAGCTTGCTTGCACTGTTCCCTTGCTTGACCAGTTCAATTGTGACCTGGTTCCCAGAAGAGCGGCATATATTGCATTTCCACAAGCCGTTCCTAAAAAAGCCGTAATAGAGAGATTTGGTACATCCCCCTGTACCTTTGTGTGCCCTATTGGCATAAAAGCTCACGGACTGGTTTCACTCTCAAGATCTGGAAAATTTGAAGAGGCATATCGTTTACATCTTGAAGACTCACCTCTAGTTTCAACTCTTAGTAGAATATGCTCCGCTCCCTGCGAAAAAAGGTGCACCAGAAACCAATTAGAAGGTTCTATCCCTATTAGAAACATAAAGAGATATATAGCTGACAAACACTTTAAAAATTTCCCTATACCACAAAAAATAGAACCAAAAAATCTATTAGATAAGAAAATTGCAATTATAGGCTCTGGTCCATCTGGACTCAGCGCAGCATATTATCTAGCTAAAAAGGGTTACAGAGTAACTATTTTCGAATCATCAGACAAACTGGGAGGCAAACTTAGATTAATTCCAGATTATTTGCTTCCAAAGAATTTATTAGATAGAGATATTGAAGAAATAACATCGTTCAATAATATTGAAGTAAAGCTTAACACCAAAATCTCTTCTTTAAAATCTTTAAAAGAAAATGGATTTGACGCAGTATTGTTGTCAACTGGAACCAGCTATAATGAAAAGGATTTACCAGAATTCTTAAAACAAAAAAATGTCATAGACGCAATTAAATTCTTGCAGAACAAAGATATCCCCCCCACCCTAAATTCTAAAAACGTTGTTGTAATAGGTGGAAATAACATTGCTATGCACTGTGCCAGAGTGGCACTAAGGTATAAAGCAAACGTTTCAATACACTTTGAAAAGGACAGGGTAAGTATGAGTGCTACAAAAAAAGAGATCGACGATGCTACAAACGAGGGAGCCAGATTGATTCTTAATTCCAAATTAGATGAGATAGATAAAGCAGATATTATTGTTTATGCAATGGACCCAAAACCTGAGCAAATAATTTTTGACGAGTCTGATTCGAATATATCCGAACTAAAAGTTAACGAATTTTATCAGACCCAAATTCCGTGGGCATTTAGTTGTGGTGACAGTGTACACGGACATTCAAATATTCTTAAGGCTATTTCCAGTGCAAAAAAGGCAGCTTTTTATCTTGATCTATTTTTAAACAATTTAGATTTTAGTTCAGAAAAATTTGACAACAGACTTCCTGCCGTAAAACCTAATGAAATAAAAGAACGTTATAACTCAGACTTTCCAAAACATATAAAATTTGAGCCACATCTCAAAACAAAAGAACTCAATTTTGAAGAAATAGAACAAACCATTTCAGAAGAAGAAGTTAAGAAATATGCTACAGGCTGTCTGGATTGTGGTGGTTGTAGCGAATGTCACCAATGTGTAAACATTTGTCCGGCTAATGCAATAGATTTTTCTATCAGAGATATAAGATACGAAATAGAAGTGGATACTGTAATTGTCTCTACAGGATTCAATTTGTTTAACGCCAGCAAAAAAGAAATATTCGGCTTTGGCAGATTTCCAAATGTCATCGACGCAATGCAAATGGACAGAATACTCGCACCAACCAGGCCATATAATGCTGTAATAAGACCATCTGACGGTAAAGTACCCTCAAATATTGCAATGATATTGTGTGTAGGTTCACGAGACAGAAAGGTAAACAATAATATATGTTCAAGAGTTTGCTGTATGTATTCTCTAAAACAGGCGCAACTTATAATGGGAGCCCTACCTACCGCCGATTTGACTATTTATTACATTGATATAAGGGCATTCGGCAAAGGATATGAAGAGTTTTACCACCAGGCCAAAGAAATGGGAATAAGATTCGTAAAAGGGAAGGTAGCAAGAATTGAAGAAGATGAAGAAAACAATTTAAATCTATTTTACGAAGATATAGAAGAAGATGGGCAGATAAAGGTTGCCAGTCACGATATGGTAATACTATCAGTTGGCCTACTGTCGAACACATCTATATTTAAGTCTTTCAAAGATATAAAACTGGATGCGGACAATCATATGTTCGTAAGAGAAGTAGAAGAAAACATAGAGCCAGCAAAAACCTCAATAGAAGGAATATTTGTAGCTGGCACTTCTAGTTCTATAAAAGATATCCCCGATTCTGTTGTACACGCTGGAGCTGCTGCAGCTCAAGCAGCAGGATACATTACAAAGATGAGGAGGGGGCTATGAGCGATAGAATTGGCGTTTTCATATGTTATTGCGGTGGAAACATATCTGACTATGTAGACGTAGAAAGAGTAAGGGATGCAGTTGCAAACGATGAAGGCGTAGTATATGCAAAGACCAATATGTTTACATGTTCTGACAGCGCTCAAACAGAAATGATAAATGCAATAAAAGAAAAGAAGTTAGACGGAATTGTAATTGCTTCTTGCTCCCCAAAACTTCATTTGAAGACCTTTCAAAATATGGCACAAAGGGCAGGACTTAATCCCTACCAGTATACTCAGGTAAATATCAGAGAGCAGTGTTCATGGGCACATACTCACAACAAAGAAGCAGCCACTTCTAAAGCAATTGATTTAGTAAGAGCTGGCATTGCAAAAACTAGAAATTCTGTTCCACTCACTCCATTAAGAGTAAACACTGTAAATCAGGCTTTAATAATAGGAGGAGGCATATCAGGTTTAAGGTGCGCTTTAGCATTATCCGATATGGGGATCTTTGCTCACGTAGTAGAAAAAGAATCCAAAATAGGTGGCAATTTAAAGGACATAGGTATAGTCTTTCCTGAACATAAAAATAGTTCTGAACTAATAGAAGAACTTGAAAAAGAAATTAAGGGAAGAAACAATATAAAAGTTTATACGAACGCAAAATTATTGAAAAAACAAGGCAGCGTAGGAAATTTTGAATGCGATATAATGTCTGGAAATGAAAAACTAACTTTAAGCGTTGGTTCAATAATTTTAGCAACAGGATTCAAGCCCTATATTCCAGAACCTAATGAGTTTGGCTATGGGCACCCCAATGTAATAACTTTGGTAGATTTTAAGAAGTTATTATCAAATAATACTAAAAAAGGTGAACTAATCTTTAATGGTCAAAGAATTAGAGAAATAGCCTACATTTATTGTGTAGGTTCCCGAGAAAGTAATAAAGAAAACGGCAATAAATACTGTTCCAGATATTGTTGCAGCGCTGTTAACTATGCTTCTCTTTTAGCATTTGATATCGATAACAATTTAAAGCAATATCATATTTATAGAGATATAAGAACATACGGAAAATACGAGGAATATTACGAAGAAAATCTCAGACGTGGAGCTTTATACTTCAAATACGAGGAAGAAAACCCCCCAGATATTAGTCTAAAAGGCGAAAGAATAAAAATTATAGTAAAAGATAGATTGCTGGCCAAAGAAGATATCTTAATCCCCTGTGATCTGCTAGTATTAGTTAACGGTATGGTAGCAAATGAAAATACAGAGCTAAATGATATCTTAAAAACTCCTATCGGTAAAGATAAGTTTTATAACGAAATTCATCCAAAACTAAGGCCTGTAGAAACTGTAATAGACGGCATATTCATTGCAGGAACGTCACAAGGTCCAAAAAATATTTCAGAAAGCGTAGCTAGTTCAATGGCTGCAGCATCAAAAACAGCATCTCTTCTTATAAAAGGCTATGTAGACATTGAACCCACTGTTGCACACGTAATAGAAGAAAAGTGTACAGGTTGCAAATTATGTGAAAATTCATGCCCTTACGAAGCAATATCCTTTATAAATAAAAACGACAAGATAATTGCAAACATAAACCCTGCAATTTGCAAAGGATGTGGCGGCTGTGTACCTGATTGCCCTGAAGATGCGCTGGAAGTTCTTGGTTACACTCATGTTCAAATAAATTCTATGATAAATTCTATGCTCTTGGAGGCAAAAGAATGATAAAAAAATTTATTAAGCCGCCTTTACACGTTATAAAAAATGAGATGTATTTCCACGAAAAAATAGCTTCTTTGCTCAAAAGTGAACCAAAGACAATACCAGAAATTTCAAAGGAATTAAATATTCCAACTTATGAGGTTACTATGCATCTAATGGCAATGCGCAGATACAATCTTGTCGAAGAACTTCCAAAAAAGAGACGAGATGATTACTATAAATACGCTCTCAAGGAGAAATAAGATGATAAAAGTCAATTCTGGATTGATAGATAAGATTAAAATAAGCGAAGATTTCAACGCTTCAGCATGTTTTAATTGTGGGACTTGCTCAGCACTGTGTCCAGTAGGATTTGATATTTTACCCAGAAAACTCTTTAGATATGTTCTCTTAGGTGAAGAAGAAAAAATTCTTGAGAGCACCGATCAGGTATTTTCATGCCTTTTGTGTAGAATGTGTGAAGAGCAATGCCCACATGAAGTTAATATTACAGAAAATATAAGGCTTATAAGAAATTATCTTGCCAAAAGCAAGCTTGGAGTGTGAAAAAAATGAGCAAAGTGGGAGCGGTTTTAGGAATATTAAACGATAATTTTGAAAAGAGAAAAACAGTATTTAGCGTTTCAGAAAAAAGCCTTACATCATGGGCAAAAGATTTAGACATAAAAAGAGGTACAGAAACAATAATTTATACGGGACACATGTACCAGCTTATGCCCATCACAAAATCAGCAACCACTCTTTACGAAAATCTCGAAGATTCCCCTCTTATGAAACTAGCTCCAGTAGGCAGAATCGTTAATAAGTTTGTCAACCTTTCTTCAATGTCCAAATACGCTGCAAAACCTGAGAGAAATGAGGTAGAAAGGTCAGAAAGATGTCTGCAAAATATCTATAAGCTTTTAAAGTACGCCGGTGTAGAGGCAGGATACTTATATGAGGATGAACTTTATGTTGGTACTCTTTTGTACGACAACGGTATAGACGAACCGCTAATAAATCAAGCAAAGACATTAAACAAAATTCTTAAAGACAATAACGTTAAAAATATTATTACAGTCGATCCACACACTACACACATGCTTAGAAGGGTTTATAAAAAGATTTTGCCAGAATTTAATTACGAAGTAAAAAATTATATTGAAGTATTATATGAAAATAAAATCAAACCTCAAAATAAGCTAGATATGACAGTCGCTATTCATGATTCCTGTGTCCTGGCAAGATATGAAGAGATAATAGAAGAGCCAAGAGTTCTTTTAAAAAATGCCGGAATAAATTATGTAGAACCAGAACTTTCAAGAAAGCTTACTCACTGTTGCGGTGGTCCAATTGAGTCACTCTTCCCAAAAAAAGCAAAAGAAATTGCCTCAAAAAGAGCAAACGATTTATTATCCTGTTCAAACATAGTAACTACAATGTGTCCAATTTGCTTATTAAACTTAAAAGAAAGTTCTCCTTCAAAGGATAGTTTCCTGGATCTTTCCGAAATCTTAGTTAAATCATACTTACAAAATTCATAAATAGTGTTAGGAGGAGAGAATGGCAAAGAAGGCTTTTATTGCACTCACATCAGGTCCTGATAACCCTGAAAAAGTTATAGGTGCCTTTATTATGGCAAACGCTGCTTTTGCAATGGACTATGAAGTTACTATGTGGCTTCAAAGCGGAGGAGTTTTTACAGCAGTTAACGGAATGTTTGAGAGAATTACGTATAAAGATTATGATCCTCTGGAAATTTACGTAAAGAACTTTATAGAACAGGGCGGTAAATTCTATTTATGCGTTTGCGCAAGTAAAGCCAGAAACATAACTGAGAAAGATCTTGTTAGAAATGCTCAAATAGTTGGAGCCGGAAGAGCAATGTTAGACATGGCCGAATCAGACTTAGTAATGTTTTATTAATTATCAATCTAAAAACTTAATCGGAGGAAAAAAATGAGTGAAAAGCTTGTAATTACCTTATCTTCTGGGCCAGAAAACCCAGAAAAGGCAGCCCTTGCATACGTAATGGCTAATGCAGCCCTTGCAATGGATGCTGAGGTATTGATGGTTCTCCAATCAAATGGCGTTTACACAGTAACAAAGGGAGTTTACGAACACATAAAGGCACCTGGACATGATCCGATAAAAAAACATGTAGAGAATTTTCTTTCAAATGGTGGAAAATTTTATGTTTGTATCCCCTGTTGTCAGGAAAGAGATATTTCTCAAGACCAAATACTGGAAGGCTGCGAAATGGCCAAGTCTGGCAAGGCTATGAAAGCTATACTGGAAGCCAAAACCACATTAAACTATTAAATCTTTAAAGTGTATTTTTATAACTAAATTCTAAGGAGGAAATTCTAATTTGAGCGAAAAAGTTGTAGTTATGTCGACAATCGGACCAGAAGACCCTGAAAAGGCAACCCTTGCATACGTAATGGCTAATGCAGCCCTTGCAATGGATGCTGAGGTTATAGTTTGTTTGCAGGCAAACGGTGTATACACAGTAACAAAGGGAGTTTACGAACACATAAAGGCACCTGGACATGATCCGATAAAAAAACATGTAGAGAATTTTCTTTCAAATGGTGGAAAGATATTCCTATGCATTCCTTGTTGTGAAGAAAGAGGCATCACAAAGGAAATGATAGTTGATGGCTGTGAGCTCACAAAAGCCGGAAAAGCCATCAAAGAGATATTAGAGGCTAACTCAGTATTAAATTATTAATCTTTTAAACCCTGCCCCCGTCTCCAAAAATTGTTGGAGACGGGGCTTTTCAGAAATATTATAGGCACATTCTATATATTTTTTCAACGTCTTCTTCAATCAACGGCTTATAACCGTTCAAAATTCCCCCTCTACAGGCCTTATGTGCCATAATCTTGAAATTCTTATCATCAATGCCAACCTCGCTCATGAAACTCACCGCCTGTTTGCAAAAATCCATTTAAAGCCCAGGATGATGTCCACATCAGATTTGCTCTTACCTGATAGTTAGTTGGTTCTTTTATTGCAATTGGAGCATACTTAATTCATTTCAGACCCTAACAAACCTTGTCATATAGGCCAATCCTTTTAATTGTTCATCCTCCATTTCTCAAGAGGGTTCATGAATAAAATCAAGTACTTTATCTCTAAACAAAATTAATTGAACCAGGAGAAAAATTTTTATAAAAAACCTAAATTTTGTACCAAAAACAATGTTTCTATACATTTTCCTTTTCTTTAAATCTTTAAGCATCTTTTCCAGGAATAGTTTATAATTAATTTCAGCAAAAAGTTTATTTTTTTCAGAAAATAAAATTGCCTCAGAAGCCATTTGAGCAGTTTTAATAGCATAATATATACCTTCGCCTGTTATAGGATCTGTAAAACCACCTGCATCGCCTACTAATAAAATATTATTAAAACCTGTCCTATTTGGAATCCAACCTGTAGGTATTAGATGAGCAAAAGTTTTTATTGGTTCTTCATATCCAATTGAATTTAGAAAATTATTGAACTGTTCTCGCATCAGACCTTTATTTTTGCTTATTAGCGCTCCTATCCCAATAACAGTTCTCTCTTTATTAGGAAAAATCCATCCATAGCCAAATTTTGTAAATCCAAAAAATAGAGACGCTCGATCAGTTGTAAACTTATAATCATAAAATTCTATAGCAAGGGTTAAGTTATCTTTATAATCACTGCTATCTATAATAGTATTTTTTATCAAATAATTCCTAATAACGCTATTTACACCATCAGCAGCAACAATATATCTTCCCTTAAAAGTATTGCTACTTGTGAATATCAGCATATTGTTTACATCTATACCTACAACCTTAGTTTTACCAAAAAAATATGCACCTGAGTCTATTGCCTTTTTTAAAATTGCATAGTCAAACTTTCTTCTATTGACATAGATAAATAACTTTTTTGAAAGGGCTGAAAATATTTTTGTTTTCCTATAATAAACTTCAAACCTATTTGAGAAAAATTCAATTTCCTTTTGTAAAAATTTATTACCAAATATAGATTCAATTAAGTTATAAGACTTTTTTGTTAGTAACCCCCCGCAAAGTTTATCCCTGGGAAAATCTTCTTTATCAATTAATGCTACTTTTAAGCCATTTTTTGCTAACAAAGCAGCAGCCGTAGCCCCAGCAGGTCCTGAACCACAAACAACTACATCAAATTCTAAAATTTCATTGTTCATATAAACTATGATTATAAGATAAATTCAATAAAGTTGAAAATTTATTATAAAATAAAAATTTTCTTTATCAAATAATAAAATTTAGTTATTAAGTCTAATAAATTAAATTTAAAAAATTAAAAAAAATGATAAAATTTTTATATGGGTTAATATTCATTCCAAATATTTACTAAACTTTTGTCTAATACCTTTACGCTTCTAAAACTCAATTCAAAAGTAAAATATCTATAAACATTACAATTACAAAACTCTAATTACTTTTAGGGGTAACTGGATTTTGTTTTCGTGAACGGGAAGGGAGGTGAAAATGATAATTTAATATTAGAAAAAATATGTAGCACTTAAGCAGTTTTGATTTATGTAACAGAGAAATTTTTTATAGGAGGGAAAGATGAAATACAAATTGATACTCTTGTTTGTAATTTCAGTTCTCATACTCTTCAGTTATAACCTTGCTCAAGCTCAAAGTTGCTTCCTGCAGGAAAAACTGACAGAATTTCAAATTTACAAAAGTATTACCGCTAAAAGTTTTAATGACCCACTACTTATCGGACAATGTAAAGGTTGTATTGAAGAACCGGCTGCAACATGTACATGGCATGGTCAGGAAATACCCCTTCAACACATTCAAAATGTAACAGTGGAAGGTTTTAGAGATGCCCAACTTGTAGGTCAATGCCAGCTTCATGCACCCGGTTCCTGTCTCAATGGAGAATTTATTAACGTTTGGAGAGCTCCAAACGAATATCCAGGAAAACTACTCGTACACAACGGTTATCAGGGACCACAATGCACGTATCAAACCTGGATTATGGAATAAGGTTGCATGCGGCTAAGCCTATGATGGTTTAGCCGCTTTTTTATTAATGCTTTATGGAGAAAATAAGATGAGAAAATATTGGTTGAAAATTTTGGTTATTGTAGCAAGTTTTATTGTTATTGTTACAATATTTCTGATTAATTTTAAACATCCTGAGATTTTGTCCAAGAGCTTTAATAGTTCTAGCAGCTCTGATAACTCAAATAGTTATCTTTTTTATAAGTGTGAACCAGAAGGAAAACTAGAGCTTAAAAATTTATATTTTTATACTCAGAGTGCACAAAATAGTAAAGTTAGTACTATAGAAGCGCTTCAACAAGCAGGTTATAAAAATCTAGGCGGGCCAGATGAACTATTAATAAGGAATAGCAATGGATTTGTGACTTCTACAAAGCTTTTAAATTTGTCCTGTAAAATTAATGATTCAACGTATAAAATTACTATAGGTTCAATAGCTGGAAATCCTAACCCTATGGGCCAATGCGGTGCCTTTAGCAGTCACTGGGTAGCAATAGAAAAAGGTGATAGTACAATTTTGCCAAAAACTATTTTACAATCGTGCAATTCAGAAAGTGCAATTTCAGACATAATAATTAATTCAAACGGTAAAATACAAATTCATAAAACGAATCCCTACTCTCAATCAGAGTCTAAAAAATCAGCAGATGTTAATAAAGAGCGCACAATATATGTAGGACAGGCACCAAATGCAATAACCACAGATAAATTTGGCAATATTTGGGTTACAAATTATCAAAGTCAAAGTATATCAAAAATTAATCAGGAAGGGAATGTTACTAACTTCAACATAAAGGTCGATCCAATAGGTATTGCAGCAGATAACTATGGAAATATTTTTGTTATTAACAATAATAGCTTGATAAAACTCAATCAGGAAGGAAAAATACTTGGTACCCACGAAATAGCAGATGGTATGAACTACATCTTCATAGATCCTAAAAATAATATCTGGGTAGATGACTGGAAAAGTGGTAAAATCTTTAAACTTAACGAAAATGGCAGCATAATAAACACCTATCAGGCAAGCCGCGGTGTATACCAGATAACAATGGATAAAGTCAATAATTTATGGGTCACTTCAAGTTATGGGCCATTAACAATACTTTATTCTGATGGATATATCAAGGAATGTCCACAATATGGTGTAAATAATATTATTTCAGACAATAATACAGCATGGATTACCACAGGCAAACTTTTAGATAATAGTGTTATGTTAGAACATATAAATTTAAACTGTAAAATCTTAGATCAAAGCTATAAGTTAGATATTCAGCCAACAGGAATAGCAATAGATAGTATGGGAAATATATGGATTTCTGGAAACAAAAAATATGGTGGAGGCCTTCTAGAAGAAATAGCCAAAGAAGAAAAACATGTTTACCCACTTGGGAAATTTCCCGGACCTTTAGTTGTTGACAAATATAATAATATATGGGTAATAAGCGGGCAAAATACTATTACAGAATTTTATGGATCATCAGAAACCACACAAATGAACTCAAGTCAAAATTCATCATCCAATCTTAATCCACATTTACCAATAGCCGTACACCATACCTTCCCAGAAAATATTGGGAAATAAATACAGTTATATTCAAAAAGAAAGCCAATAAAATCTATTTATTAAAATTCAGAACTTTAGTAAGAAAAAAAATTCCAAAGTATAATATAATAATAGATATTACTTATAGGAGGATACCAGAGTGGATAAATATGTATGCACAATTTGCGGTTATGTATACGATCCAGCCGTTGGCGATCCGGATGGTGGCATAGCTCCAAATACTCCATTTGAGAAAATACCTGATGACTGGCAATGCCCTGTTTGTGGAGCTTCAAAATCTGATTTTAAAAAACAGGAGTAGGAGGTAAACTAAATGAGCGTAAAGGGCACTAAGACAGAAAAAAATCTTCTTGCTTCGTTTGCAGGCGAATCTCAGGCTAGGACAAGGTATACCTTTTTTGCATCACAAGCAAAAAAGGAAGGATACGAGCAGATTGCTGCAATATTTTTGGAAACTGCAGAAAATGAGAAAGAGCATGCTAAAAGGTTTTTTAGTTTCCTTGAGGGCGGTGATGTTGAAATTACAGCTTCATACCCCGCTGGCGTAATAGGCAACACACTTGAAAACCTTAAAGCCGCAGCAGAAGGGGAACATCTAGAACATACTATACTGTACCCTCAGGCAGCAGAAGTTGCGGAAAAAGAGGGTTTCCCCGAAATTGCAACGTTATTCAGGAATATAGCTAAAGTTGAAGCAGCACACGAAAGAAGATATAGAAAGCTTTACACAAACGTTCAAAATAATGAAGTCTTTAAAAAGACAGTGAAAACTGTATGGAAATGTAGAAATTGTGGCTATCTCCATGAAGGAATTGAAGCCCCACAAAGCTGTCCAAGCTGTCTACATCCTCAAGCGTATTTCGAGCTCTTTTCAGAACCCTATTAATGTCTCTCTAAAATTTCCCTAAGGCACTTATAAATGCCTTAGGGTTTATGAGTAATTAATTGGAACCAGTATTGCTTCTACATTTTTCCCTTTGGTTTGCTTTGATTTATTCCATGCCTCTATTGCTCTGTTTACAAACATATCAATATCTTCCTGTGGCTGATATTGGGTAACGCCAATAGTACATTCAAGATTTTCTCCATGAGAAAAGATTTCAGATGTTATCATAGATTTTATTCTCTTAGCAACGAACAGCGCTCCAAAAACATCAGTTTCAGGGCAAAGAATGGTGAACTTACTCTTTGAGTAATTACAAAACAGATCAAGACCCCTTATTGAATTATCTATTCTATTACAGAATTCCCTCAAAACTTTATGAGCTATTTCCTTGCCAAATTTAGAGTAAATGCTATTATAATTATCGTTAGATAAAAAAATTAAACTAAGCGGCCTTTTATATCTTACTGACCTTTGAGTTTCCTTCTTTAACTCTTCAAAAAAGAACTTTTTGTCATATAGGTTAGTGATAGGATTTCTAACTCTCTTAATAATTCTATAGCTTTTGTACCTATCTAAATTTGACATCCTAAACAAAGAAATAATTACAATCTCAGCACCTTTTATCTCTGAATAATCTATCCAAAAAGGTTCAATAGAAAATTCTTTTAAAAAAACACTATTTTTCAAAAAAACAACGTTCTCGTTTTTCTTATTACCTTTATTTTTAATACTTAAAAGCCATTCTTTCAAACCCTCTCCTTTATATAAACTTTTTTCATCTGGATATAAAAAGTCATATATATCAAGATTCTTTTCGTTGAACTCATTTAAGCTTGAAAGACCAATATAATTCAGTAGATTTTTGTTCATAAAGACAATTTCATCATATTGACACACAAAAACCATATTTTGGATATTAAAGCAAATGTCTTTATAGAATTTTAAATCATAGGCTATCATTTTTTGCTGGTTGATTTCTTTAGCAAGATTAAAGAAAAAGTCTAAAAAGGTCAATTGGTTGAAGTTCTCATCCACATAATAAAAACTAATAGAAGTGCTAGATTTTAAGTTAATTCCTCTTCCAAGAAGTAACAGCAGAAAAACATCTGGAAAATCTTTTTTAATTTTATTTATAATAATTGGAATTTCTGAATTGTTTTTCGATCTAAATATTACCAGATCTGGTCTAAATTCGTTTATTTTTACGAAAATATCCTGCGATTTTGTACACGTTTCAAGAGTCTCAACGTTGTTTGCAACCAGATTGGATATCTGAACGTTAAAAGTTTTAGTCAAATCAATATATAAAACTTTTAAAGGCAATAACATAATTAATCACGTAAATTAACTGTGTACAATTTCTGGAAACCTCAACAAATAAATTCCTAACCTCTTATCTTCACCACCTATATGATTCTTTAACCAATCAATAACAAAATGCTTTATTAACAAAAGAAAGCTCTCACTAATGCCATTTTTCAAAAATTCCCTCTTGAGACCATTTACATCAATAATAAACCTATCGTGAAACATTCTGTGTTGGTAATAATTTGGATATCGATACTTAATCATAAAGTCTTCCTCTGTGCCGAAGTGAAATATTATGTAATGCTCTAAAAAGTCAAACATTTTAGCTACTCCTTCCTTTGCCTCTCCCCTTTCACACGAATCTAGCAACTCGTTTATATTCTCAAATAACTTCTTATGCTGGGTGTCAATAATCTCAATGCCTGTTTCAAAATCAGGGGTCCACTCTACTTTCATATTTTCATCATTCATCAGAACACCCCTATCATTTAATTCTCCCGTAAATTTATTTTAAACTTTTTGAAAGTTTCATGTATGTTATTAAAATTATTATAATACAAAATCTGGAATATCAATTAAGGTCAAACTAAAAAGCCATTTTAATTGTAATTTGCCAACTTTCTCAGGATGTGATATATTACGTTCGGCAAGCACAAAGTTAATTTATAAAGTTGTCTTCAAGATAAAATTAAATGCTGATAAAGTATAATAATAAAAACAATATTTTATTTAATTTAAGAAAAGGAGAGATAAGCTTGAGAAAAATTATTCTAAATGAGAAAGACATGCCAGATTTTTATTACAACGTTCAGGTAGATTTACCAGAACCGCTTTTACCACCACTACATCCAGTAACCCGAGAACCAATAAAGGCAGATGATCTGAAACCAATTTTTCCACAGTCGCTAATAAAACAGGAGACTAGCGATGAAAGAGAAATAGAAATCCCAAAAAAAGTAAGAGATAAATATCTCAGTTATCGCCCCACTCCACTAATAAGAGCTTTGGCTCTTGAAGAATATCTTAATACCCCTGCAAGAATATATTACAAACACGAAGGAATATCGCCAGCAGGAAGTCACAAGTTAAACACTGCAATACCACAAGCATATTTTAACTCGATAGAAGGAATAAGGTCACTTACAACAGAAACAGGTGCCGGTCAATGGGGGAGCGCTCTTTCTATGGCATGTTCCTTTTTTAACCTCAAGTGCAAAGTTTTTATGGTTAAAGCAAGCTTTGAACAAAAACCATACAGGAGAATATTAATGGAACTTTTTGATGCACAAGTTTTACCTAGTCCCTCAAGCACTACAGAGTCAGGAAGAAAAACCCTTGAAACTGACCCGAACTCTCCAGGCAGTTTAGGAATTGCTATATCAGAAGCAGTCGAAGAAGCAGTAAAAAATCCAGATACCAATTATGCTCTGGGATCTGTACTAAATCACGTTTTATTGCATCAATCAATAATCGGTCTGGAAGTAAAGAAGCAATTGAAGCTAGCAGATGAAAGCCCAGAAATATTAATCGGGTGTGTAGGTGGGGGCTCCAATTTTGGCGGCCTAATAGCACCATTTGTAAAGAAAAAAATTAAAAACAATCAAATTAGGCTTATAGCAGTCGAACCATCTGTCGCTGCATCGCTTACAAAGGGTATATTTGAATACGATTATGGGGATACCATGGGATTTACTCCACTGCTTGCTATGTATACGTTGGGGCACAATTTCGTTCCACCACCAATTCATGCAGGAGGGCTAAGATATCATGGGATGGCTCCAATAATAAGCAATCTTTACAAAAACAAAATAATTGAGGCATGTAGTTACGATCAAAAGAGCATATTCGAAGCCGCAAGAATATTTGCTAAAACAGAAGGGATAACTCCTGCCCCAGAATCTGCCCATGCAATAAAAAAGGCTATAGATGAGGCATTAATAGCAAAGGAAGAAAAAAAAGAAAGAACCATTGTGTTTCTTTTGTCAGGGCACGGTTATTTAGATTTAAGTGCTTATGAAAAAAATAGAGAGATAAACTAATTAAAATATTCAAATGTAACTTATTCCTCAAACCCATAAATACTAAGGTTATATGTTGATCTTTAATCCAACTATTTCTCTGGGTTTAGCAATTTTAATTTTAAAAGGCAATTTTGACTTCCCAAAAATTTCTCTATAAGTCTTTTTCAAAAGTTCGATACAGTTATTCTTTTCACTCAGGTGACCAAGCACAATATTTCTCTTTTTTATCTTAGAATTTAAAAGAGCAAACGCTGCATCCTTATTGGATAAGTGCCCGTTTGAAGAAAGAATTCTTTTTTTTAGATAATAAGGGTAAGATCCGTTTTTCAACATTTCAATATCATGATTTGACTCAAGGACTAACAAATCAGATTTATCAATCGCATACTTTACGTCAGACGTAACTTCACCAAGGTCAGTAATATAAGAAAAACAAAAATCCTTATAAGAAAACTCATAGCCAATTGGGTCTATTGCGTCGTGAGATGTTGGAAAAAATGAGACTTTTACGTCATTGAACTTTATATCGTCATTTAATATTTGAAAACAATTCCTACATGATACCTTTCTTGAAACTTCATAAAGACACTTTTCTCTGATAAAAACAGGAATATTATAATTTTTCATAAAGACTTCCAATCCTTTGACGTGATCAGTGTGTTCGTGAGTAATAAATACTGCATCAATATCTCCAATCCTAAGATATAAGCTCTCTAAAGCCTTTTTAAGATAAAAGCAACTAACTCCAACATCTATTAAAAAATTATAACCACCTATTCTTAATAAAGTAGAATTGCCACTACTAGAGCTTGCCAGGACGCTTAATTCAACGCTTTTCAAAGTTTCAGTTCCTTTGTAATCTTGAAGTGCAATTTTGCAACCTTTCTCAAGCCATCCAAACCATATTGTTCAACGATTTTTTGTGCAACATCCCTAACGCTCACGCTCCCCCTTTTCAATTTGATCCCAACTTCATCAGATAACTTTTTCATCTGTCTCAAAAATTCTGCACGAGCCAGAATTGAGGCAGCAGCCACAAACAAAAATTTACTTTCAGCTCTTTCTACCTCAAAAAATTTTACATTCTTATACCCTGAAAACTTTTCTTTTAAACCGCTATTGATAGAAAATTTGTCCACCACTACATTAAAACTGCTTTCTTTATCCAGAAAATAACTTATTGTTTCAAAATGAAGCCTTGCAAGAATATCGTTCAAATTAGCGTTTTTTGACCTGTAAAATTCATAAACATTATTATACTTCTCGGGCAATACAGTTATTCTTTTGTATAAAACTTTTGAATTAATAATTTCAGATTCAAGACAAAAGATCCTATCCTCACTTAACACTTTACTATCTTTAATCCCACAACTTTCTAAAAATATCAGATTTTCATCCGTCATTTTTACCCCCGCAACTACCAGAGGTCCAAAGTAATCTCCCTTTCCACTTTCATCAGAGCCAATATAAAAGTCGAACTTCTCATCTATTTCTTGAGATATCAAATATTTTTTAAATGTATTTTTAAAGCAATAACTAATTTCATTTTTTAAATCGGTGTTTTTTATTAGAGATGTATCTAGTTTTAGGCCACTTTTTTTATTCTTATAAAACCTTACAACTGCTTCTTCTTCTCCAAACAAAACTTTTAACTGAACTCCATACTGAATTACTTTAATATCTTTAATCAAAAAACCACAAAGCTTAAACCTTTCTATTATAGCTTCAAGTTCTGTATCAAACATTAAGAAGATTTTTTTATTTTCTTCGGTTTTAATTCAAAAGTGCTTTTTGGATTAGTTCCAGTCCACGCCTCTAATTCTTTGGCTTCAAAGATTCTTTTGAAATAGAAACTAAATATCCCAGCCAAAAATCCCTCGCACATGCTACAAACAAAGCGATCAGAATGTTCAACCCCAGAGCAATAGACATCCTCTAAAATACTTATCTCAAAGTATAAAGAATTCAAATCCATATCCTCTAATTGCAATACACCAAGCCTTTGTTCCTTGAACGCTGTTTGCAAGGATACCAAAAACTTTTTAACGTCACCTTCGGCAGAAATAAATGTTTCACAAAATTCGTTTCCAGCTAAAAATCCTGCATCGAACAAAACCCTGTCAGCTTCGCTTTGTCCAAATCTTTCTTTTAGTTTCTCCTGCACAGAGATAAAGAAAAACCTGTACATAAATACGGGCATCAATAGTCCAAGATTTGGCCTTCCAGCGTCAATATTGCCAATTTTATCAATTATGCCCTGTTCAACATTTTCATCGCTTTTCATATCTACCTACTCCTTAAAACTATATTTTTCTATAATCTTCTTCAATAAATTTGAAATATCTTTCATGTTTATCCGAAAATCCCTTTTAGCTTTCAAAAAGTTTGCCAGACTTTCTCTGTTCATTAAATATACATTATTTAACTCAAAAACACCATTAATATCAGAGTTAATAAAAACAATTAGCGAAAAAACGTTTACGTCAACTTTTAGATTTTTTCTAATTTCCTCTTCTAACCAGACTTTGTTTTTCAAGGCTACTGTCAATATATCCCTTTTTGGTTTAGCGTTATCTAAAAAAAATTCATTGTTTTTTATTGAAAAAGAACCCTTAGTGTAGCACACGTTTATAATAAAAATACCAGAGCCCAAAATCACCAATAAATATAATATATCGCCATATCTTCCTGGAAAATGGGTGTATACCAAAGAATTTTCTGGTATCGTTTCCAATTCTTTACCAAGTTCTTCAGTAATCCTATAAGGCCTTATTTTCATGCTATCTGAAATAAAACTTATATTCCTATTTCTATAAGCTCTAGAAAGAATTAACAGTATTACAAATACTGAAAGGGACAATATTATTAGCTTAAACATCGGCCCTTGATTTAGATAATCAGACAAAACGAGAATAAAGGTAAAAAATACTGAAACAATCGCTATTAATAGCGAGTTTTTTCTTATATATCTTCTTAATTCTTGCTGATCTATATCCCTCATACTATTTTATTTTTTTCATCAACGTAAACAATTTTTGCAACAAAGTCTTTTAGTTCTTTATCCTCAACCCAGCAGTATGCCACTATAATAACCAAATCACCTGGTTCAGCAAGTCTTGCTGCAGCACCGTTCAAACTTATCTTACCAGAATTTTTTTCTGCCTCTATAACATAAGTTTCAAAACGCTCTCCGTTATTAAGGTTAAATATGCTTACCGCCTGACCTGGCATTATTCCTGACTCTTCAAGTAAAGCTTTGTCTATGCCTATACTGCCTTCATAATTGAGGTTTGTATCCGTTACCTTTGCTCTATGAATCTTTGATTTCAACATCTTTATGTACATCTAATCACCTCTTAAAACAATCTCAATTAAATCTAATTATAGCTAAATTATCAATTGAAAAGATAATCCTTTTTATCATTATCCACAATCAATTTGTCGTTTTTAAAGACAACTTTTTTTCCAAAAATGCTATATAGAATTCTTGAAACAGAAGGAACAAGTAAATTTTTTATATAGTAATCAACATCTACATCCTCGACTTTCAAATAGATATAAGGCATAGCCCTTGAGTTAATTGCTCCAGCACCTTTTGTAATCACATATCCTATAATGTTATCCGATCTCAACTTGAATCCCATCTGAATGTATTTTTTAGCAGCCTCAACGTGAGGTGCTCTTACTTCATATGAACTTATATTCTTATTAACAGCCCTATAAATTACAAAGGACAAAAGTGGATATTCATTATTTCTTAGCTTCTCTATTTCGTCCTGTAAAATTTCTATAGCAGCATCAAATCCTTTAAAATTCAAAATAGATCTTAAAATTTTTTCCTGAACAATCCTAACAATTTCTGGAACATCACCGTGGACCCCTTCAAAACCAACCAGGACTAGCTCCCCGGAATCGTTAATTCCAGCATATTTTTTCTTAGCCTCAGTAAAAACAACCGATCTAAAGACTTCGTCAACTTTAATAATTTCGCCCCTAAGTTTCAATTCTGAAAGAAATTTGCTTATATTTTCACTTTCTTTTATAAAAAGGCTATCTGTGTCGCCATATATAATCTCAAGACCTAAACTTACAGCCAGTTCTATTGCATCTGTTAGAGTCTTCCTGCCCCACTCGGAAGTGGCCTCAGCAATTTCTTTCTTAAACCACCTGGCACTTTGCCACCCTGCATATCCATAACAGGCATTTGTAATTATCTTCAAGGTCTTTTGTTTAGCGTTCAGGAAGATATACTCTTTCGAAGACTTTGGAAAATTATCCATACTTTTTTTTATTCTATCCCTTTCAGAAATTAATTCTTGAAGGATTTTTTTATAGAATCCGTCCGGTCTCTTTCTAAACTTATATTTATTCTTTGGAGACTTAAAGCATTCTTCATCACAGCTTTCCTCAACAAATGTATCAAATGAAATGTTATATCTTATCATAATAGACGGAAGCATGCTCTTAAAGTCTAAAACTACTACGTTCTTATACACTCCAGGAGATGTCTTTAGAACTATACCCCCTTCATAAGAATCGCTAACGTGTCGTTTTTTCGGCAATATTATCATATTTTGTAAATAACTCTTTTTCATAAAAAGCCCTTCAACCCTAAACCCGGTAGGAGCAAATATCACAACATCAAGCGGCATAAACGTAATCTGAGATAGAGAAAAGTATAACTGATGGGTTAGCTCTCCAAGATCAAAGATAGATTTGGCAGAATATTTACAATGCTTTGACAACCTTTCAGCATCTAAAAACTCAATAGCTTTTACAAGTTCGATCTGGTCTAGAATGTAATCCTTTTGAAAAGCTATATTCAAAAACTCTAAAGTCTTTTTTAATTCCTTTTGCTTAAGGTCATACAAAGTCTGGGCATATTGGAAGAGATCGAATATTACTATCGAATCTATTTGAATGGAACCAAATTGGCCTTTAACAGGAAGACTATCCTCAAATTTTAGATCAAGGCCTAAGCTTTTTGCCCTTTTCGCCATGAAGTCAAAATCATCTTGACCGACGTTAAAAACGTATATGATGCTCGGCTTGTAACGTTTGATAAATGTTAAAAAACTCTCAAAGATACCCCTTTCGTCCCCCTCAAAAGTCATCGGCCCCTCATTGGAAAATATTGATATATAAGTAACTTTGTTTATTTCTGGATCAGGATTTAACACCTTGCTATCTGTCAAGAAGTAAAAGGACATAGATTTAAAGTCAGGATAATCGTAGCTATATAAAGAAAAATCACCCTCTACCCTATAACCATCTGAAAATTTATTTACTTCTATCTCATTGAAAGCGCAAAAGGTTATGTTCTTTTCTAAGATATACTGAACTGTTGGCCTCAGATCGTGATGAAATAAAATAAACTCTCTAAATTTTTTAAAAAATTTAGCACTTTGGACGTCCTTATCTTCATTGAAATCAAAATATATCCTATAAAACCTCTTATTCTCACCAATATATATCTTGTTTTCTATTTTAAATTCCTTAACTCCCTCATTAAGAGAAGAGTTAATAACAGACTCTATCCTTTCACTGTTCTCTTCGACAAGCACGTAAAAACTTGGTCTGAAACTATCATCAAACAATTTTATCCTTTCGCCATTTTCATCTAAACAATTTATACATATTGAAGGCTTCCTGTTTTCCTTTGATACGAGAATCTGAAAAGGACATACTTTAATTTTCATGGCTTTGAGTTAAAAAAGTTCAAAATCAAACTAGCTGTAAAATTAGGTCTAGAAATTGGGAAATTGTGATTAGAATTGGGTATAATTGCAAGATGTGATCTTTCAATCGCCCTAAACATAGAAATAGTGTGTTCAAGCTTTATAATGTCTCTGTCAGCGCTAATTATCAAAGTAGGAGTGGTTATCTTTTTGAGCTCTGTATAATCAATTTTCGGAGATGTCAGCCACAGCAAAATTATTTTTTTCAGGAATTTTTCGAAACTTACGCCGTATTTATTTATCCTTTCATATTCTATTCTCTCTTTTTCAAAAAGTTTTAAAACGTTATCTGTCTTTAAAGCTTTTACAAAATATGGTTCAAGACCCTCATAGTGATATTGTCCCCCCAACAAAGCGATCTTCTTGAAAAGTGTTGGATTCTCTATCGACAAAAGCAGAAGAATTATCGCCCCATCGCTATAACCTACTGCATAACACCCTTCCAGCTTAAAGGCTTTTATAAACTGATATGTGTCTGATGCAAACTGTTCATAAGAAAACTCATCGCCTGTATCCAGGCTTCTGCCATGTCCCCTTCGTTCAGGCAAATATATCTTATAATTCTTTTCAGACAGTCTACCTGCCAGATTATGCATCGTACTAATGTTTTCACTGCCACCGTGCAAAATCAGACAATCGGTCCCTGCTCCAAAAATCTCATAATACGTTTCAAGGTTATTTATCTTTATACTCGGCACCCAAAACTCCTTTTGCCCTGTTTTCAAATGCAAAAAAAGAAAAAATTATCGAAATAAAGCTTAAGAATATCCCAAAAGAACACGCATCGTGAAAACCCCTTTCCAAAAGTTTCCTCGATTCATATATATCTATTTTCCCATAAAAATTGCTAAAAATATATATGCCAATTATAGCTCCAAGATTTTGAACCACCTGGATGAATGAGGAAACAAAACCACTTTGCGCTTTTTTTACCTGTCCTAAAATAAGAGATGGACTTGCAACGAAAAACCCAATTAAGCCAATACCAGCAAATACAATAGCAATTACAAAATAAAAAATAGAAACGAAATTTTGAATAAAAAAGAACAATATGCTTGACAAAAAAACATTCACCGAGGAAAGGATACACATTTTCCTGTGACCAAATCTATCAGACAAAAACCCAATCAATGGAGATGTTAAGATAGTTATCGTACTTCCAACACCAATCAAAAAACCTGTCAGTTCCTGGCTAAAACCCATTGCGCCAATGGCAAAAAAGGGTATTATGAAGTTAAAACCATCAAACAAACAAACTATTAGAAAACTCGAAATAAGTGCAAACAATATGTTTTTGTTCCTGAAGATTGAAAAGTCTATAGTCGCATTTTTGTTTTTCTTTTCATAATACAAAAAGAAGAAGAAAAGCAAAAACCATAGAACCCATAGCAAGAAAATCAAATTTTTTTCGATTATAATTCTATATAGACTTAATATAACGGTTAACAAAGAAATTATTAGAAAGATCAAAAGAGAGCTTAAAAAATCAATTTTATTTTTGAGCCTTGTTTCATATGTCTTTGATAACGAAATAATCCCAAAAATAAAAGTCAGAATGCCTATGGGTACGTTTATTAAAAAAATAGAGTGCCATCCAAAATTTTCCACCAAAAGCGAACCAATTGGAGAACCAAATGCAAATCCTATTCCTCCAAGCCCGGTAACTGCTGCAAAAGACCTTCCTATCAAGTCTTTGGGCAAACGTTGCAAAATCAAGGCTCCTGTAGTTGCAGAAATCATACTTGATGATACCCCCTGTAAAAACCTTCCTATCAACAGGATATAAAAATTCCCTGAAACAGCACAAAAAAGCGAAGTCAAAGAGAATAAAAGAGATCCAAACAAAAATACCCTTGACGCTCCTATAGAATCAGAAATTTTTCCAAAAATAATAAGCATTGAACAAAGTGACAAAAGATAAAATATTGCCAAATTTGATACACTTTCAGTATTGACGTTAAAAACTTTGCTCAAGTAAGGGTAAGAGATGTTTACTATGCTAACATCAAGGCTTACCATAAAACTAGCCACACATAAACAACACAGCAAAATTATATTCTTTAAAGAAATCATAATTAATTTACGAAATTATTAACAAAAACCTGTTATAAAGAAAAAGTCTGTCAACTTAAATTTAAAAATCAAAATTTCTCACAAATATTTTAATCTTTTCTAAAGTTCAAGTGTATTTAAAATATTTCTTAAAGAGATCAACTCTTCTTTTGTAAAAGTCAACCCTTTGCCCATTCTATCATAATTGGATGACCACTCTCTAATATCATATTTAGCAGTCTTATCGTTCCAGCTAACCAGTTTTAAATCCTTCTTCCATCCTTTTGGACTTTCTGAAATGGTTCCCAATGTTTCTATGATTTCAAACTTTATTTCAGCCATAAAACCTCCTCGTATTTGATTAACTCAATCTTATTATAATTTACAGTCTAAAAATTGCGCTTAAATATCCTTATAACTTATTATAAATTAAAATAAATAAATAATGCGCTTATAATTAAGCTACATATAGATAGATAACTAATACTTATATATATTCCAGCTATACAAATTCTTCTTGCTATTCTGGCTTGTTCCTGAGGTGTTACGAATATTTTTTAGCTAACCCATATAAATAACTGCAACATATTGATAAATCAAGAATTTTTACGGCAATCTATTTTAGTAAACTGAAATCTTTCAAAGTTTTTGCAAATAATCATTAAAATGTTTGACAAAAAATAATACAGTATTATAATGTAATATAACCCACCCCATATGGGGTGGGAAAGGAGGTCAAAAACAGATGGAGAAGTTAATCTTAAAGATAGAGGGAATGAGTTGCGCCTCTTGTGCAATGAACGTGGAAAAGGCTCTTAAGAAAGTCAAAGGCGTCAAAAGCGCAGTAGTAAATCTTGCCAGCGAAAAGGCTTTGATAACATTTGATCCACAAAATTTTAATGAAAAAGATGTTTTTGAAGCCGTAGAAAAAGCTGGATACAAAGCCTTCTATGAAAAAGCTAATAAAAGAGACGAGTCCGATGAGTTTTTGGAAAAGGTAAAAAAAGCTAAATTAAAGATGATATATGCCTGGGCTATTACAATCCCTCTTAGCTTTATTATGTTTTTACACATGTTTTTTAATATTGAATTCAAATATCACATTCTAATAAACCTTATTCTATCTTTCCCGGTGATTTTCATAATAGGTATAGATCCTATAAAAAGCGCAATAAAAGCATTGATTCACAAAAATACCAATATGGACGTTTTAATATTTTTCGGAGTAACGTCTTCGTATTTAACAGGAGTATTAAATTTGCTTGGTCAAAAAATAGCTGATTATTCTGGAGTAGGAGCTATGATCACCAGCTTTTATCTTATAGGACAATACCTGGAAAACAAAGCAAAGGGGAGAGCATCGGAAGAGATAAAAAAGCTACTAAACCTTAGCCCCAAGAAAGCTAATCTGGTAAAACAAGACGGTTCCATAGAAACAGTAGATATAGACTTTGTGAAGGTTTCAGATATTCTTTTGGTAAAACCATCTGAGCAAATTCCAACAGATTCAGTAATAATTGAGGGTACCACATCAGTAGACGAGTCAATGATAACTGGAGAAAGTCTACCAGTCACCAAATCAATTAATGATAAAGTAATTGGTGGCACCATAAATCAACTTGGCACAATAAAAGTCAGAGTTACACAAATAGGAGAAAGTACAGTCCTATCAAAAATTTCAAAATTAGTAGAAGACGCTCAGAGCACTAAAGTTCCTGTACAAGCATTTGCTGATAGGGTTATTTCAATTTTCGTTCCATCGATTATAATTATTGCTATTCTAACATTTATAGCCTGGATCTTGTTCCCATCAGATTTACACAAATTAAATTTCTGGGTAAAGAATTTTCTTCCCTGGGTAAATCCTAATCTCAACACAATTTCAGCTGCCTTATATGCTTCAATCGCAACGCTTGTAATAGCCTGTCCCTGTGCACTAGGACTCGCTACTCCAACTGCACTAATGGTAGGATTAGGATTAGGAGCATCTAAAGGAATACTAATTAGATCAGGTGAAGCCTTGGAAAGAGCAAAGGATATAGATATAGTAGTATTTGACAAAACAGGGACAATTACAGACAAAGAACTCTATATTACTGATATTGTGTCAAACATTGATAGAGAGGAATTTATAAAGATTGTTGCCTCCCTTGAGAGTTATAGCGAACATCCTATCGGCATTGCAATTAATAAATTTGCAAAAGACAACAACATTTCGAAAATAGACTTTCAAAGCGTAAAGGTAGTTCCAGGTTTAGGAGTAGAAGGCTATTTAAATAACAAGAAGATCATCGTAGGGAGTCCAAAATTTATTGAAAAAATTGCAGGGATAAAAGACATTGATAAGTCAAAATTTGAAGGAAAAACTCTGGCAATAGCATATGAAGATGAAAAGGGTTTACTGGGAATTATGGCTTTGTCTTTTAAGATAAAAGAGAATGCAAGAGAAGCAATTGATCAAATCAAAAAGATGGGCATAAAAACAATAATGCTCACAGGTGACAACGAAGAAACTGCAAGATATGTTGCAGGTCAAGTTGGCATTGATGAATATTTTGCTAACCTATTGCCTCAAGACAAAATAGCACACATCAAAAGACTTCAAGAGAAAGGCCATGTTGTGGCAATGGTTGGAGATGGAATAAATGACGCCCCGTCTTTAAAACAATCGGATGTAGGAATATCCATAGGAACTGGAACTGATATAGCCAAAGAAGCAAGCAACATTACATTAATGTCAGATGATCTTATAAGCGTAGCTAAATCTATAAAACTGTCTATAGCAACGTTCAAAAAAATTAAACAAAACCTGTTTTGGGCTTTTTTCTACAACATTATTGCAATCCCCTTCGCAGCACTTGGAATGCTTCATCCTGTAATAGCCGAGGCAGCAATGGCTACAAGCTCAGTTTTTGTAGTTACAAACTCCCTTAGGCTTAGAAATTTTAAAATATAAATTATATTTAGGAGGTTAAAAATGTTTAAAAGGAGTTTTGTAAAGCCAATTATTTTTATTTTGGTTTTAGTCTTTATATTAGCTTTTGGATATGCTTATAGCAATGGATTTTGCACATATACAAACGGTTATGGACCTGGAATGATGTATGGAAAAGGAAATGGTTCGGGAAACGGTTATGGACCTGGAATGATGTATGGCTATAACAATGGTCAGAGTAGCTATCAAACCATACCTACAAACCAGTTAAAGAGTTTTTCAGATCTCACTGGCAACGTAGCAGTTAACGATAAGAACAATTCGGTCACCTTTAACGATCAAAACCCTGTTATACCCATCATAGCTTCTCCAAATGACAATGCAATGTATTCGTTCGGAGTAGGAAATCTAATAAATCCAACTATTATTGTTAGAAAAAATGCCAATGTAACTCTGAAACTAATAAACAATGATGATGATATGTATCATGGGATAATAATTACAAACACCGCACCTTCATATCCTTATATGGTGATGATGAACATATCCTTAGCATTCCAATATTCTGCAATCAGACCATTACCTTATGAAGACAAACAAAGTAAACTTTTGGCAACTGGATCCACAGAATTTAGTGCAAATACACCCGGAACATATTATTATATATGTCAGGTACCAGGACATGCACAACATGGCATGTATGGAAAGTTTATAGTCTTAGATAAGTAGATTTAAATAAATTTAAGAGGAGCAAAAAAAATGAAAGATGACGTTATTATCTACACATCGCCTGGATGCCCAGACTGCGCAGCCGTAAAAAACTGGCTTAAAAAAAATAATATACAATATACTGAGATAGATATCACAGCTAATTCAAATGCAGATGAAGCCTATAAAAAGTTTGGCGTCAGAATAGCTCCAATTACTGTTATAAATGATAAATTTTTTTATGGAACGTTCAAGGACCAAAAACCTAACTTAGAAAAAATTTTTAAAAAGTCTTGAGGTGAAAAAATGAAGGTATACGTTTCAGGAATGACGTGCATGCACTGTAAAAAGACAGTTGAAAGGTTATTTTCTCAAATTGATGGCGTTGAAAAGGTTGAAGTAGACCTGGCTACAAAAATTGCAAACATTAAAAGTACCAAAAATATTAGCAAAGAAGCGCTGGAAAAATCTTTAGAGGACACGGCATATAAGGTTGAAAAAGTCGAATACTAACAAAAAAGAACCATTTCATAAAGATGCTCTCAAATTACTAAAAACTGCCAGAGGACACATTGATGGCGTAATAAATATGATTGAAGATGAAAGATATTGTATAGATATATCAAACCAGATTCTGGCAATTATAGCTATACTAAAAAAGGCTAATACATCTGTCTTAAATAAACACATTGACAGATGCGTAAGAAACGCAGTAAATAGTAAAGACGTGGACGAAAAGATCGCAGAACTCCAAAACATTATGAAATATATAGAAAAAACCAAATAAATTTCACATCAAACTGTCTTTCGACACAATTATGACTTTATTTTTTCAACGTAATAAAGAATCCTATTAATAATGTATAATGTAATTTTGTATAAAATTTTTTCCATATAATTGGAGGTCTAATTTAATGAACAAGCTCGGCAACACGGATAGCGAAATCCTGAAATTACATAAAGATGATCCTATAGACTGGTATCCATGGTCAAAAGAGTGTCTGGACAGGGCAAAAAGTGAGGATAAACCAATTTTTTTGGTTTCGTGTGCTCTATGGTGTCAGGAGTGTCATGAAATAACTGATGAAATATTTCTAGATCCACAGATAGCTGACCTTTTGAACAAAAACTTCGTTTCTGTACTCTTAGATCGAGATGAACACCCTGAGGTTGACAGACGATACCAGGAAAGTATATCGGTAATTATGAAAGACTCTGGATGGCCATTGATAGCATTCCTTACTCCTGAAGCGAGAGCATTCTACGGTTTTGTGTATAGAAAAACAAACGAAGAAATAGGTTTTAAAGATATCCTTGAAAGAGTGTTAGGTATGTTCAAGGAAGCAAGAAAAAAGATAGAAGAACTCTCAAAAAACAACGAAGAATTAATCCAAAAGCACTTTCACACAGAACCAATGGGCATTGATAACAACATAATACACTTTTCTGTAATGGAAGTGTTAGAAAACTGGGACGATGTCTCTGGCAGTTTGGCTCTTGATCAGAAATTTTATTTTCCTTCTCTTTTTGAAGTAATGGTAAATCAATACGTTAACGAAACACAAACGGATACAAAGGAAGAGATAAAAAAGGCAGTTTTGCTCGTTTTAAGGAATATGGCAAAGGGTAAAATCCACGATAAAGAAGAGGGTGGATTTTATAGATGCTCCGCCGATGAAGCATGGCAATGTGTAAGAGAAGAAAAAACTACTGCAGACAATGCAGAACTACTACGGCTTTATTCTAGAGCCTTTAGAACCTTTGTAGCTTCTGATTTAAAGGATATAATAAATCAATTTAAAAAATATTTTTCTGCAAACGAATCAGAAGAAGGCGGATTTTACACGTCCAACGCTAAAATAAAGGGAAAAAGATTTGTAGATAAATCAATTTACACTGATGTAAACTCGCTTGTAATAGAGGCTTTCTGTGAAAGTTATCTTGCCACGTCAGATAAATACTTTCTAGAAAGCGCTGTGAAAACTGCTAATATGCTTCTAGATAATAGACTGCAAAATGCCCATCTCATGAGATCAAAGACCAAACCAGGCATACTATCTGATTATGCATATTTTGGATATAGCCTGTTAAGATTGTTTGAGATAACTAAAGAAGAAAAATATCTTGAATCATCAAAGAATGTAATAGATATGGCTCTAAATAGGTTCTGGAACAGAGGGAAAGGTGGTTTCTTTGAAGTAGAAAGCGAAAGTGGTTTATACGATCAGATAGAATATTTACTCGATATGCCGCTTTCAGCACCTGGACCATATATCTTTATGAGCATGATGGAACTCTTAAGAAATTTTCCACAAGAGATAAAGTACGAATACTTCCTTGAGGAATATGCTAGAAAGCTAATGGGTTCAGCAGACAAAAATCCAATTCATAGCGGAAGCGTGTTAAGGGCACTGGACGTTTTGATAAATCATCCAATAGAAAAGGAGGAAGTAGCTTTCGATCTGAAAAACCAAACCTTTAACTAATAACTAAGACTTTTTTCTATTCCTAACGAAATATAGCGCTACACCGATTATAAGACCTATAAAGAGCGATATAAAAAATATTTCCACCTTTCTTGCTCCTATTAACGTAGGATTTAAACTCTTACATTATACACTATCCTTGTTTTTGTTTACTCAATCTTACCCCCTAAGCTTTCCAAATTCACCGGGGTCCCTGGCCTTAAAAAAGGCACTACCCATAACTACCAGATCTGTACCAATCTCTTTTAGTTTTTCACCCCAAAACATATCCACGCCCCCATCAACCCAGATCTCAAAATTTCTATTGGGATAAAGTTTGACTAACCTATTTATTTTCTCAAAAACTGGTTCAATAAATGACTGTCCACCGAATCCTGGCTCAACACTCATAAACAAAACGTGATGTACAAACGGCAATATCTCAAATATAGAGCTTTCGTGCACTCCTGGCCCAATACTAATTCCAGGCAAGAAGTTCATCTCCCTTAGCATTGCACAAAATCTCACAGGTGCAACGGTAGCTTCCTGATGAAAGGTTACTTCTCTTACGGTTTTCGGAACCAGACTTACAAACTTTTCTGGTTCCTTTACCATAAGGTGAACGGACACGGGAAGTTTAGAACATTTTGCCAAATAAGTTGCAAATTGCGGTCCAAAAGATATGTTGGGCACATAGTGCCCATCCATAACGTCTACATGCCAGGCATCAGCATATGGCTCTAATTCTCTTATATTTCTTTCAAAATTTAAAAAATCAGCCGACAGAATAGAACCGGATATTAACATGGCAGCCTCCAAAATTCATAAAAATTTTTCTAAATCCATAATTTGCTCTACTCTCCTAAGGTGTCTTCCGCCCTGAAATTCGGTAGTCAAGAAAATATCCACAAGCTCTTTAGCAGTGTCGAAGTCAGTAAACCTGCCACCAAGAGCTATCATATTTGCATTGTTGTGTTCTCTTGAAAGCCTTGCAAGTTCTGGAGCATAAACCAAGGCACATCTAATACCTTTAATCTTGTTTGCAACAATAGATGCACCTATTCCAGAACCACACAGCACTATACCCCTTTCACACTTTCCTATTGAAACTGCTCTTGCAGCTTTAGCTATAATTGGCGGATAGTCTACACTTTCGTTGCTAAAACAACCAAAATCAGTAACTTCATAGCCTTTTGATATTAAATAATCTTTAATCTTATTTTTTAGTTCAAAGGCACCGTGATCAGTCGCAATAGAAATCTTCATATCAAACTCCTTAAAAGAGAATTTATATTATAAATAATATCAAAAAATATTAAAATTTAATTTTTTAACTCTCTTTAGTTACAGAAAGAAATTCCTCCATATCCATTTTGCTACCCATAAAGATAGGCGTCCTCTGATGAAGGGATTCTGGCTTTACATCAAGGATGTTAGAGTTACCGTTGCTTGCAATTCCTCCTGCCTGAGTTACCAGAAATCCCAACGGATTTGCTTCATAAAGGAGTCTTATCTTTCCATTTTTATTCACGTTATCTGCTGGATAGGCAAATATTCCGCCCTTCAAAAGGGTTCTGTGAACGTCAGCAATCATTGATGCCACATATCTCAACGTGTATCCTTTTTCCTTCACAATATCGACATATTTTTTTATACCATCAGACCATCTTTTATAATTTGATTCGTTAAAAGCATATATCTTTCCTTTTTCTGGTATCCTTATATTTGGGTGTGACAAAATAAACGATCCAACCCCGGGATCCAGAGTAAAACCGTTTACTCCGTTACCTGTAGAATACACTAGCATTGTAGAGGAACCGTAAATTACATAACCCGCAGCTACCTGTTTTCTTCCTTCTTGAAGAAACGATGTGTCATCGTCAGATATCCTTTTGTAAATTGAAAATATCGTTCCCACGCTTATATTTACATCTACATTAGAAGACCCATCCAAAGGATCAAGACATATTACATACTTCCCGTCTTTGCCCCCCTCAGGGAAAAACGCCTTCTCCATCTCTTCCGATACAACAGCAAAGAAGTCGCCCGTAGAAGCAAGATGCTCAACTAACCAGTTGTTCGCCAACTCATCAAGTTTTTGGACTTCCTCTCCCTGGACGTTTATCCTACCTACCTTGCCAAGAACGTCTACAAGACCAGCTTTTCTAATATGGGAAGAAATTATCTTGGTAGCATTTTCTATTGAGATAAGTATGCGAGACAAAGTTCCTGAGGCTTTAGGATATTTCCTTTCTTCCTCAAGAATAAACCTGCTTAGATCTATTCCTTTTTCTATCTTCATAGGATCTACCCTCTTTCCAAATATTTTATTTCATAGTTAAATAATCCCTACATTACTTTAGGGAGGACGTCAATTCCGGGCAAATTTTCACCTTCCAAAAACTTTAAAGCTGCTCCACCGCCCGTAGAAACGTGGGAAAAGTAGTTGACCATATTAGTTAGCCTAAGTACGTCAGATGTATCACCGCCACCACAGACGCTCACCGCCTCGCTTAGAGCCACTGCTAAAGCAATAGCTCTTGAACCCCACGAAAACTCAGGGATCTCAAATACTCCCATTGGACCATTCCACAAAATAGTCTTTGCCTTCAATATTTCTTCCTTGAAAAGCTCCAAAGTCTTAGGGCCAATATCAACTCCATACCAGTCCGCAGGTATTCTGTGAGCATCGACGAGTCTACACTCACTACCACTTATTATATCCTTTGCCACCAAAACGTCTATTGGCAAGACTATCTTCTTTCCCATTTCACCAGCTTTATAAAGTATTTGGCGCGCTACGTCATCAATAGACTCTTCCACAAAGGACTTGCCCACATCATATCCATTCGCCCTCAAAAAGGCAAAAGCCATGCCACCACCTATACATATACAGTCAACCTTCTCAATCATATTGTTTATAAGCTTTATCTTATCAGAAACCTTTTTACCGCCTAAGATTAAAAGAAAAGGTCTCTTTGGACTTTTTAAAATCTTGCTCAAGGCAATAACCTCCTTTTCAAGTAAAAATCCCGCAAAAGAAGGCAAGAGTTTTGGCAAAGAGGCTATTGAAGCGTGTTCTCTATGGCATGCACCAAAAGCTTCCTGGACAAAAATGTCTCCCAAAGAGGCTAAAAACCTCGCATATTGCATGTCGTTTTTTGTCTCTCCCGGACAAAATCTAAGATTTTCAATCAGTAAAATCTCGCCTTCTTTTAATTCGTTTAAAACAAATTCCTCCAACTCACTCCCTGTACATTCCGGGATAAAGTTTATGTTAAAACCAAGCATCTCAGAAAGCCTTTTCCTTACTCCCTTTAATGAAAAGTTCGCTTCTCTGTTCTTTGGCCTTCCAAAGTGCGAAGCCAGAATCACCTTTGCCCTTGCAGCACACAAATATGCCAGTGTGGGAGCCACTGCCCTGAGCCTCATGTCTCCAGTCAAATTACCTTCTGAGTCGGCTGGATCGTTTAGATCCGCTCTTACAAACACTCTTTTGCCCTGAAGCCTGTATATTGGATAATCAAGTAGAGAGGCTCTATCAAACAAACTCACTTCAGTCCCCTCCCCCTGACAAAAATCTGATCAAATCAACAATTCTACTGGCATAACCAAATTCGTTGTCATACCAGGAAAATACCTTATAAATGTCTTGAATTTTTGATATTAAAAGTCCATCCACAATAGAAGAATATCTGCTGCCTATAATGTCACTTGATACTAGAGGCTCTTGTGAATAGTATAAAATGCCTTTCATTGAGTCATTTGAATAGCCCTTAAACGCTTCATTTATATCCGCTATTTCAGGGTTCTTTTTGAGATTCACAGACAAATCAACTATAGAAGCCGTAGGAACTGGCACTCTCAAAGATATTCCGTCAAGCTTCCCTTCAAGCTCAGGGAATATCTTTCCAATAGCCCTTGCAGCCCCTGTAGAAGTTGGTACCATGTTTATAGCTGCAGCTCTTGCCCTTCTTGGATCCTTTTTGTGCGTGCCGTCTAATAGTCTTTGATCCGACGTATATGCGTGAACTGTAGTCATAGTACCCTTTTCAATTCCAAACTCATCGTTTAAAACCTTGCAAACCGGAGCAAGACAATTGGTAGTGCACGAAGCTGCAGATATTACTTCAAAGGAAGGCAGTATGTCTTTATGGTTTACGCCATAGACAACCATACAATCAGCGTCTTTACTTGGCGCACTAATAAGCACCTTTTTACAACCTGCAATTATGTGCTTGTACGCATCTTCTTTTTTTGTAAATTTACCAGTAGACTCTACTACTATCTCAATATCCAGATCTTTCCATGGAAGTTTAGAGATATCAGTTCTTTCTTCAAAGACAAGAATTTTTTTATCGTTGATATAAAGCGAATCGCTATCATAACTTACTTTCTTATCAAAGTCTCTATATATAGAATCGTGTTTTAACAAATTAGCCAGCATAGCAGTATTTTTTGAACTGTTTATTGCAACAATGTCTATATCTTTATAATCACTTGAAATTCTGGCCACCAAACGACCAATTCTTCCAAAACCGTTAATTGCTACCTTCATCTGACATCCCTCCCTCAACTTCTGGGCCTAAGGGTTCAAAGTTACTTTTTGTTGAAGCTGAAATCTCATATATCTCGTTTGCCTTTCTTTTAGTTTCCAAAAGTTTCAGCGCTTCCTTTGCTATATCCTCTGAAGTAAGCTGATAGTGCTTTAAAAGATCTAAACTTTTGCCAGATTGACCAAATTGATCCCTTATACCCACTCTTGCCATAGCTACAGGGAATTCTTCTGCCACACATTCTGCAATTGCGCTTCCCAAGCCACCTATTATGCTATGCTCTTCAACGCTTAAAACAGCCCTAGTCTTTATTAACGAGTCCACAAGAGTATCTTTGTCAAAGGGTTTAATTGTATTGTAATTGATTACCTCAGCTTCTACTCCAAGTCCTGAAAGTCTCTCTGCAGCGCCAAGAGCTTCATAAACCATTATTCCACAGGCTGCTATAGTGATATCCTTTCCCTCTCTTAGCACAATGGCCTTTCCAATTTCAAACGGCTTTCCTGGAGGGGTAACTACGGGGGTTGCCATCCTGCTAAGCCTTAGATAAACGGGTCCTTCAAAGTTTGCAGCTGCAAAGGTAGCCTCATAAGCCTCATGTGCGTCAGCAGGAACAACAATTGTCATATTTGGTATAGATCTCATAATTGAGATATCATCAACCGACTGATGGGTAGCTCCATCCTCTCCAACGCTGATTCCGGCATGGCTTGCAGCAATTTTTACGTTTAGACCAGGGTATGCCACAGATTGAAAGATCTGATTCAATACCCTTTGCGTAGCAAATATTGCAAAGGAAGAACAAAAAACCACCATTCCACAAGCAGCTAATCCTGCTCCAATCCCTATCATATTTGCCTCCGCAATCCCAACGTCAAAAAATCTATCTGGAAATTCCTTTGCAAACTTTATAGTTTGGGTAGACTTAGCCAGATCAGCGTCAAGAACCACCACATTGTTATTTTGTCTGCCAAGTTCTACCAAAGCCTTACCATATGCCTCTCTTGTAGCAATCTCCCTATCAGATACAATGGCCACACAGAACATCTCCTTTCATTTTCTTAATTCCTTAATTTTTGGAATCTATCTCTACGTCCTCAGATTCCATAAACTCAACCCCTTCAAAGCCCTTCAGAGCTTCTTCTAATTGATCTGGTTTTGGAGCCTTTCCGTGCCAATCTACGTTGTTCTCCATAAAGCATACACCTTTGCCCTTTACCGTATTGGCAATTATTGCAGTAGGCTTTGAAGTGTAAGATATAGCTTCAAGAGCAGGTATTAATTCGAGAAAATCATGACCGTCTACTTCTATCACAGTCCAACCAAAAGCCTTCCATTTTGCCCCTAAGGGTTCAACTCCCATAACGTCTTCTGTGCAGCCATCAATTTGCAATCTATTTCTATCTACAATTGCCACAATATTTGTAAGCTTGAAATGAGAGGCAGCCATAGCGGCCTCCCACACCTGACCTTCCTGACACTCTCCATCTCCAAGAAGCACAAAAACTCTATATCCACTTTCTAAAATCTTTGCAGAAAGAGCCATGCCGACTCCTACGCTCAATCCCTGTCCCAGAGAGCCTGTAGACATCTCAACTCCGGGAACTTTTTTCATATCAGGGTGCCCTTGAAGAGGAGACCCTAACACTCTTAAATCATCCAACCATTCATATGGAATAAATCCTGTTTCAGCAAGGGTAGCATACAAGGCCGGAGCAGCATGACCCTTTGACAGAACAAACCTATCCCTTTCAGGATCTTTCGGATATTTTGGACTAATTCTCAAAATCCTGAAATATAGCGCAGTTAATATATCTACGCATGAAAGAGAACCACCTGGATGGCCTGATCCAGCTTTGCCAATCATTTTTACTATATTTTTTCTGATAATCAAAGCCTTTTTCTCAAGCTCATCATATTCAGGCTTATATACAATCCTGCTAAACGGCATCTTTGAACACCACCTTTTCTTCTTTGTCCTTTGATGCCCTAATTTGCTTGATTCTGGTAGCAAACAAAACTAACATAGTTCGATATGGTACTACTTCCTTTTCCTTAACCTTAGAAAGAACATCTTGACTTATAGAGAATATAGAACTTAATTCTTTCAACTGATCCTGAGTTAAATCGCTTTGTATTCCAAAAACGTTCATCTTTCTACCCGCATACCACTCGTTAAAACACTTCCAATCATCAAAATTACACGATTTCAAATACTTCTTTAACCAGGGATCATCGACTGGTTCCTTCCAGTCCACTCCAATTGCAGAAGAGCTAGTTTTTGAAATCTTTAATTTGATTATTATATCCGCAAGAGCACATTGTGGCTCTACAAAGTTCCTAATATCTCTTTGTCTGAGCCTGATCTCTTTTGCTACCTGTTCTACTGTATATCCTCTTTCTGCTGTATCCCTTTTTACCTTCCAGTTGAATTTCAAATCCATCTGGGTATCGTAGTAAACCTTCATATCATAGAGTTCTGCAAGAGACCTAAAGAAAAATGGATGCAGACCTTCACATATTATATAAGGCACAGGAACCACCCACTCAGGATCTCCAAAACTGCCTGTAGAGTGATCGTAAACGGGCTTTAAGACCTTTTTCCCTTGTTTAAGCAAAAAGAGGTGCTCGATTGCAAGGCCGAGATTGTTTGCCCTGGGATGAAGAGGAGTAATCCCTATAGCCTTTCTCTCAACCCTATCAAGAGAGTGATAATCGTCAAAAGATATAGTTCTTACCTTATCTCTACCCAAAAGAGTGGCTATATCTTTTACAAATGTGCTCTTTCCAGCACCGCTATCCCCAGCTATGCCTATAAATACAGGATCGACGCTCATTTTATGCACCTCCCCATTTTGATAGGGCAATTTCAAGCGCCTTGCTGCTCTTTGCCCCTTCTTTCAAAGTTATTCCCTTAACAGCACACTCAACTGCATCCCTTACAGCCCTTGCACCCATTCTGGTTCCTTCTGGATGTCCGTGAACTCCTCCGCCATATTGAAAAATAGCATTTTTCCCAAATATTTTATAAAGATCAGCTGTATGGCCTGGGTGAAGCCCACCAGATGCTACAGAAAAAACGCTCTTCATATTGCCCCATTCTTGATGTGGCAAATATGTTTTCACTTTCATTTCACTGCTAGAACCCAAAGCTTCATGACACACCAATACGTCATCCCTATCTCCTTCCATTTTTCCTACTACAGTGCCAATATGAAGCTGGTCCACTCCTGCAAATCTCAAAAGCTTTGAGAGAACTAACATGTGAATGCCGTGTTTTTTGCTTCTTGCAAAGCTTGCATACATAGCCCTGTGAGCATGTAGTATCAGCCCTGTATTTGCATTCCTGAGACTTTGAACCCCTGCGAAACCTGTGGTTATTACGTCCACCATCGCATACTTTCCACCTTCTTGTTTAACCAGAGTAGCTCTTCTTAACATCTCCTCTGTGGGAGCTGTAACGTTTGGCAGATATGCCTTTTTCTCACCAGTCTCTTTTTCAGCGCGCCTAACCGCATCGAGCGAATATTTTACCCTCTCATCAAAATTAGAAAAATCTTGATGAGTGAGGTTTTCATCATCCTTTACCAGATCTAAACCACCAACAAGAGATTCATATACTACCTTTGCCTGCTCCTTTGGATCAAGCCCTAACTTTGGCTTAACAATAGTTCCAACCAAGGGTCTGTCCTTGACGTTCAATACCTCTCTTACGCCCTCTACTCCAAAAGCAGGTCCATTTAACTCATCCAAAAATTTTTGTGTGAGAACGATGTCTAACAACCTTAAATTTTCTACTGCTTTCATTCCAAAGACGTTTCCCGCAATGCTACTTAAAAACTGAGGAAGATTAGCTGCTTCAAAGAGCACGTCTGGATATGCTATCCTTACAACATCGCCTTCTATAGAATAAACTCTTGCTCTCAATTCATCCCAAATACTTTGTTTCATAGTAGCAAGATCTGTCCATGTACCTATAGATGACTCAGATGCCACAGCTCCAGCAGCCTCTTTAATGTCTGTCCCTGGAGCAGGTTCCACGTAAAAGGCAGCCAGCACATCATTTTTTTTCGGAACGTAGTCAAAATCCAAAAAATTTGTATATTTAATATTTAATTTATTGCTCATAATTTCACCTCATTATTATTTTTTTACTTCTAAACTATTTTGATTCCTGAAGCCCTTTCCAATCGCTTAAAAATTTCTCAATCCCTATGTCAGTCAGCGGGTGTCTAAACATAGCCTCTAAAACCTTAGTGGGGATTGTGGCGATGTGAGCTCCCGCTTTCGCAGATTCTACTACGTGAATAGGATGTCTGATGCTGGCTGCAATAATTCTTGTATTTATCCCATAAATCTTAAATATATGTGCCAGGTCTCTTACCACTTCCAGACCGTTATGGGATATGTCATCCAACCTGCCAACAAATGGGCTCACAAAGGTCGCACCTGCTTTAGCTGCAAGAAGTCCCTGGCTAGTTGAAAAAATGAGCGTAACGTTCGTCTTAATGCCTTCTTTTGACAAAACGCTTACAGCCTTTAAGCCTTCTTCCGTCATAGGGATCTTTACAGCAGTATTTAGCTTCCAGGATGAATATTCTCTTGCTTCTTTTATCATCTGATCTGCTTGAGTCCCTATAACCTCTACGCTAACAGGCTCTTTTACCAGAGCACAAATTTCCTTTATTGCACCTTTAATGTCTTTACAACCAGCCTTTGCAAGCAGTGATGGATTCGTGGTAACACCATCTACCACACCAGTAGGAACTAATTTTCTAATTTCGTCAATTTTCGCAGTATCTAAAAAAATTTGCATAGCTCTTTCACCTCCAAAGATTTTTTAGGGGAGTAATCCAGGTTGACAATGTCATACAACCTGAGATTAAACTCAAAAAACAAAAAAGCCTCTAAACCCAGGAAAAGAAAACTAATCCCATCCGCCATTGCCAACCTCCTTTCATAAGTATGTCTGACAATAATACATATAATTGTCAGACTTGTCAAGCACTTCTGACATAATTAAAATTATCGCTTAAATTAAGTAATTTTAATAATTGTCAGACAATTAAAACTAAAGAACTCCCCTATTTGACACTTCCCTATTCTTGTGTTTAAATCAATTTATGGAAGACATACAACAAATACACGATAAATTCTTTAAACAGATAACCTCAAATATTGAGAATTCAAAGGGCTTTGTAGAATTCTCTTTGCCAAAAGAGATTTTAAAACAACTGGACTTTGATACAATAAAACCTATAAACACAGAAAAGATTTCAAAGAAGTATAAGGGGTTTAATTTAGACAAGTTCAGTTTATTCCAGTAGTTTTCTATCATGGAAAAACGAATTGGGATAAAATGTAAATGATCTAGAAGAAGAGGAAATGAAAGCTATATTAGACTCTACTGTAGGAGGTGATAAGATGGCACCTGTAATTGAGAAGTGGATAGAAAAGGGAAGAGAAGAGGGTATGATTATTGACGCCCAGGATTTACTTTTAGATGCCATTGAAGCCAAATTCGATAAAGTCCCAAGAGATATAAATTAATGGTGAAAAAAACAAAAGATAGGGAGAAGTTAAGAAACATACTTAAAGCGACTATAAAGGTTCAAAGCTTAAATGAAATAAGGGGTATGTTCTAAATAATAAATAATTTTACAGGCTTTGCTCTACAAGAAAACCCAAACTCAAATTTTTAAATTTTATTAAATAAACTAATTAAATTAAAGAGGGATGCTGGTGTTTGATTATAAAATAAAAATAGAAAATAAAGAAGGGGATGTCCTTTTAGAGAATAACTTTGAAATCCTGGTCTGGTACTATGGACCAAGGGTTATGGTAAACAAAACTGCAACTATTGCACTAATCTGGCATGATGATGACGAAGAATACGAAAAGTGGTTTCTGTGTGAAAACCAAACAGTAATACTGAACTATATATCAGGTAAAAGCACCATGAGAGATATAGTCTTAAAGAGTAAAACCAGTCTGTGCTATTATGACTTCAAGAATAACAGATATATATTTGAAAAGAATTTAACCAAAGACGATCTTTTAAGATTAGAACTTCCACACGAAGAGTCATATCTGGGGGATGTGTATAAGAAAAAAGATGAGCTACTAAAATCTATTGAAATATTATCATCCTAATCTCCTTAATCTCATCTACAAACAGGCTTAAATCTAATAAACTTTGTGGATAAGTTGTTAATAAGTTGTGGATATCCTGTGAATAATTTTAGAGATTTTATACTCTAATCTCCTCAAAAATAGCATTTGCAAAATATATTAAGCTTTTTAAAGCTAAAATTTTATAAGTTATCATTATTTATATTTAGCAAGAGAAGAAATATAATAATAAAAAATTATTTTTTTTCAGGGAGTAGATGTTAATAATTTGATAATTAAGGTATAAAGATATTTAAAGGGAGGAGGATATCATGTCTAACCTGCAAACGTTCCAATTCCTATTAAATTCATCTGTATTTGGAGTATACATATATCAAGGAGAAGAGGCTAAAATTGTTTTTGCAAACGACAAGATAGCACAAATTTTAAAGTATGACAGCAAAGAAGAGCTAATTGGGAAAAGTGCAATAGAGCTGGTAGCTTCAGATGTTGATGAAGTTAAATCGCATATAAAAAGAAAAGCCCAGGGAGAGATTTTTGCAGCTGAATATATAGAACACTATCTTAAATCCAGAACTAATGCGATAATTCCTGTATCTCTCTTTGCCTATACAATAGAATATAACAACAAATACTCTGGACTGGTTTTAATCCTTGACAGAACAAAAGAAAAGTCATTTGAAAAGCTATTTCTCACCTTAAGCCAGATAAATCAGTTAATAGTAAGGATTGAAGATGAGGAAGAAATTCTTGAAAAAATTTGTGAAATAGCTATTGATGAGGTTGGTTACCTGGATTGTGCCATAGGCTATATAGATGAGAATAAGCTGTTTAGACAAATTTATACAAAAGCCAAAACAAAAGAGATAGAAGATGCCCTTAAATCTTTAACGATTGGCGCAGACCCAAACACCCCATATGGCACAGGCACGGTTTCAAAAGCCTATCACACAAAAGAGATAAGCCTGATTTCTCAGATTTCAAAACTTGAATCAGGTCACTACTGGCATGACTTTTTCAACAAATTCAACATATCTTCAGCCTGTTCAATCCCAATATTAAAGAGAGGAGAGGTAAAATATATTTTGCTCCTGCACGACACTATTGCGAATACGTTTGACAGTGATCACCTGCACCTCCTGGAACAGATAAAATTAGACATATCTTTTGCCCTGGAAAAAGTTGAAAATGAAAAGTGGTATCAACTTATTCTTTCTGCAGTAAACAAAAGCTTCGAATTTGTATGTATAGTAGACGATAACTTTAAAATATTATATGCAAACGATAAAGCCAAAAAACTTTCTGGATATCAAACTAATGAAATTATCGGGAAAGATCTTATTGATTTTTGTTTTTTTGAACAATCAGAAGACTTTAAAAAGGATATTTACAAGAGGCTTTCTTCAGACAGGCAATATACTGGAGTAATAAGTTATAGGCTCAAGGATAACTCTCCTAAAGATTTTCTTGTAAATATTATGCCTTATTTTAAAGGGGAAAAAGTTACCAATTATATTGTTATCGGCAAAATATTGGAAAGGGAGGATGAACTCTTAAAAAGTCTTGAAAAGGCGCTTTTCTACGATCCCATAACAAATTTACCAAATACTAATTATTTTATTAAAGAAATAGAAAAATTTTGTCAAACAGTAAAATACGAAGATCAAATTGGAGCGCTAATATTAATTGATCCACAAGAATTTAGAAGGATAAACGAAGCCTTTGGGTTTGACACAGGGAATAAATTGCTTAGTCTGATAGCGTCCAGACTAAATCAAATAGTGGAAAAAAATGACATTGTAGCAAGACTTGAATCAGAAAAATTTGGAGTATTGATAAGACCTCTGAGATTTAAAGAGGATGTGTTACTAGTTGCCAAAAAAATTTTAAAAGAACTCGCAATGCCATATAACACAGGAAACAGTCATATTATTCTTGAATTTAATCTTGGAATAATATTCATATCAAAGGATGTAAACAACCCATCTGAAATACTAAAAATGGCAAACATTGCGCTGGTAGATGCAAAACAAAAGGGAAAAAATCAGATTGGCTTTTTCAGAAAAGATATTGAAGAAGATGTCATAAAAAGGTTGAATTTAATAACTGAACTTGAACGCGCAGTGTCAAATAAAGAATTCATTGTTTATTATCAGCCATATGTAGATAGAGATAAAAATATAGTCGGGTTAGAAGCCCTGATGCGATGGAAGAAAGGCGATAATATCCTGTTGCCATCGGAATTTATAGAAGAGCTGGAAGCTGGGCAATATATTGTAGATGTTGAAGATTTAATAATCGATAATGTTTTAGACGATATAAGTGAACTAGGTTTTAGTTTTCCAGTTTCTGTCAACCTCTCTATAAAAAGCTTATTTAGAAAGGACCTATCCCAAAGCCTTATATCGAAACTAACCCGAAGAAAAGTAAAAGGCAATATAAACATAGATATTTCTCATAACATATTAAATATAGAAATTATTGAAAGATCCTTTTTAGAAAACTTTGAGTATATAAGAAATCTTATAGAAAACTTAAAGAAATTTAATATATTTTTTAGCATTGATGACTTTGGCACAGGATATTCAAGCCTCTCTTATCTATCAAAGCTAAAAGTAAATTTCCTAAAAATAGACACATCTTTTGTAAAAAACCTAAACGATAAAGACACAAAAAACGTTACAAACGCAATCATTGCCCTATCAAAATCCCTAAACATAAAAACCATAGCAGAAGGTGTAGAGACTGTAGAACAGTTTGAAATCCTAAAATCAATGGGATGCGATTACTATCAGGGATTTTTGTTTTACAGGCCAATGTCAAAGAGTGAACTTCATAAAATATTAAACTCCTGAATCTCTATCAGGAATAAATAATTGCAAATAAAACAATTATACGTAATATTTAAAGTCAATTTTTATCTCCCCTAAGACCTTCATATTCAATCCACAATAAATTTTATCTGGAAGATAATTAACTATCTTATACTTTTATACTTACTTTCAATTTCAGATATTGACAAATTATCTATTATAATTTATTATTTTTGATAATTAATCATATGGGGGTGATGCGATTTGCTTGTATTAAATTAGATTTTGGCCTTAGAAAAACAAATAATTTTAAGGAGGGTTAGAGTGAACAAACTTTTAAGCGGTTTAATGATTGGCTCAAGCTTACTAATTCTTGTATCAGCAGCAAACGCAATGGATATCAAAGGCAAGATTATAGATGCTGAGACAGCCGCTACTCTTTCAGGCGCTACTGTAGACCTAAAGGACAGCTCTGGTAATATTCTTAAGGAGGTTACAGCTGATAGCGCGGGTAGGTTTCTCTTTACAGGCGTTAACTCAGGCGTTTATACAGTCGAGGTTAAAGAGACAGGATATGTTGGAGTTGACAAATCCGTATCTATCACTACCAAAAACAAAAACATATCTATAAAGGCTATGCCTTCAGCAGGAGGCACAGCAGCAGTTACAGGCAAGGTAGCTGACGCATCAGGCAACGGAATAGGCGGCCTGGTAGTTCAACTGATGAAAGAAGATCCAAGATTTGGAAGTACTACTATGGGTAAATACGTCGTAGATAAGGCTACAACAGCGCAGGACGGCACATACACGCTAAAGGCAATAAAGCCAAATGATACTTCTACTTTTATCTATTACGTTAGAGTTTTAGGGCATGGGATAAAGAATACAATGGCTACAGGACAGTTTAATGTAACCAAAGACACAACTACAGTAGCTAATGAAAATGTAACCGTAGACGTACTGCCTACAACTACAGCCACTATAACGGGACAGGTTCTTGACGCAGTGGGTAATCCAGTGGCTAATGCAAAGGTAACAGCACCATTAAAAGAAGTAGGATATCCTGAGACTGTTACTAATGCTAACGGCGAGTTTAGTATAGTAGTGCCAGCAAACGGCATTCTACAGGTACCTATACGAGTTAGTAAATCAGGATATCAGTCTATAAGAGAGGTTATAATTCCTAATGCCAATGCTACCTTTGCACTTCAGACTATAACTTTAGTTTCTAAGTAGAAAAATTCAGGGTCGCTAATAACCTTAGCGGCCTTTTAGATTTCTTAAAGGAAAAGAGGAGGAAAATGGGCACGTTTTATTACATAATAGACAGCTCAGGTTTAGGAGAAAGACATCTAAAATCAATTATGAAAACCAAATTTGGGATATATATTGACAATCCTACACCGCCATCTACATGTATAAGACAGGTATTGAAAAATTTAAACGTTGAGACAAAGGGTTTAAATGTATACGGTTTAGCAGACGAGTTAAGAAGTCTAAATCAACCATTTTACATAAATCACGCAGAAAAGCTGACAGATAGCTTCGCAATATTTATCCAGGCAATGCTTGAAAAAAATGACGTTTATGTTAGCTGTTCATCTCTTCCTACAGGGAAGATTATCACTACCTTTTTTAAGCACGGGAAAGAGATAAAGCTTTTTTCACAGAAAGAGAAGATAATAAATTATATTACAAAAAAATATAATATTTCATCTGAGATAGCAAGACATATCTATAACCTTGCATGTGGCAACCTTAACGGTGCAGAAGAATTAGCCAGGCGATACGCTGAAGGCGAGCCACTACACGCACTAAGATATGACGGAGCTACATATGTGTCTATTGTTCCTATACTTCTTGGTTTTGGATTTATCTTTATTATGCTTAGGTTTATAGCGCTTGGATTAAACGATGAAGACACGTATATCTTTGCGGGATCAATGGGGGCTATGTTTTTTTTGTTTAGGTTTATCTATTATCAGTATTTCAGGAAAATTATCTAATAGATATATGTGGATAACTTGTTGATAACTTGTTTATATCATGTGGATAACTTTGTTGATTTTTATATTTTTGTCTCTAAATAATAAGGCTTATGCAGACGTTACAAGTTTAGAGATTACAAAAAATAAAGCCAATATTAGCGCTGAAGATTATTTTATGAGTTATAACGTAGGAGACTGTTATATACAGGCAGGACACTATCAAAGAAGCGCACAGGGCTTATCTTTTAAAGAGAAAGAAAAAGGCTTTGAGTATTTCACGGGCAGGGTTTACGATTATCCAGAAGAAGAAAAGAAAAATTTATTCACCAGGCCAAAGGCAAAATATCTTAAAGGATATTATTACGCAGTAGCTGACAACTCAGAAAAGGACGGCATACACTACTTTTACATAGACAGCACAGACAAAGAGAAAAAGAGAGAAAATGTTATCTTTGGGACCAGATACGTAACAGGTGAATTTTCTACTTCAATAGGTTCTGAGTTTGACAAGAAAACTAAGGCACTATCAGGAAGCAGCATATATAACAAGTATGATCACAAAAGATTAAAGATTGAAAATTACTTCTCAACTACAGGTTCAGAGATAGCACAAAAGAAAGACCTTTATATTAGCCAGAGCGTTTATTTTAAGACTATCAAATCTGACATATACGCTAACTTCTTGAAAGGCCATCCTACATATCAGATGTCAAGCTATAAAAAGATATTTGACTTTAATATAAGGCACACATTAACTAAATCAGACAAAATAAAATCTACATTTATGATAGACAGATATTTTAACGTTGCAGACTTTAACAGTTCAATATCAGTGGTATACCATAAGATTACTAACTATTCTATATCCGCATCAATTGAAAAAGATTTAAGAGACGGTGAAGACAGAAATACAACTATAAGCCTGTATACGAATATCACAAGGCAGGACAGGCACACAGGGACTAATATTAATTTTTCAATCAATAACGATAAAGGGCTTTTTGGCATCACATATCAAGAGAATAACCTTGCCGTGAAGGCAGGAATAAAGATATTTAAGATTACAGGACAACCAGGCTTTTTAACGGCTAATATCCAGAATTCTAAAATATTTTTTGGGATTACTATATGAAGCTAATCTTAACTATATTATTTTTACTTCTAACCTTTCAAAAAGCACAAGCAAATGAGATTGTAACGCTTGACGAATACATAGCAAAAAATAATCAATACATCACAGCGAAAAATGATTACGATAAGGCTAAAATAAACCTTGAAATTCAGAAGAAAGAGTTAAAGAAGGCATCAGAGCCAGAAATTCATTATCATTCAGGATATGACCCATCTAAAGGCTATGTCACATCAGGGATATCAGTATCAGGAAATATTACGGATATATTTTTAAATACTTCTACGTACAAAGAAAAAATTGAGCTTGCAAAGATTGAACTACAGCAAAAAGAAGCTAATTTAAAAGAGATTAAAAAGAAATTGACGCTTGAGTATAACGCTAAGATAGCAGAAATAAAGAGGCTAAAGAATTTGTTAGAAAATTTAAAAGCACAGTTAAAATTAAAAGAGGCACAGGTTAAAATTGTCCAGAACAGATACAATGCAGGACTTATTACCAGGGATGAGGTGGAAAAAGTGATCATAGAATTACTTGACATAAAAAGCAGGCTTGAGCAGACAGAGGATGAATTGAAAATAAAAGAAATGGAGATAACTTTATGAGCTTCTATACTCATATAGCTTTTTCATTACTTTTTATTCAGCTTGTAAGGATACTTTTACCGTATGACGTAAAGATTGATGTATTCTTTTATATTCTCTGTGTATTCTCTAACCTTATATGTTTTACGCCAGTTATACTCTTTAAAATCAGAAAATCATCAACCTTTACAATTTTTAATAAGCTTACTGTTAACCAACAGGAAATAATAGACTTTACAAACTCAATACTATGTTATCTAATTTTTTCTCTATTAATAAACTTAGCATTCTTTATCTTTAAATTAAACACTTCTTATTTGCTTAGCTTAGAGATAGGCTATATTTCACACTTAATATTAGAAAGCTTTTCTGTTACAGGCGTAAGGCTTCTTTATCCTTCATTTATCAGGTTTTCACTTATTACGAAAAAAGATGCAGCATTTAGAGGCTTCATGCCAGGTAGCAAGGTAGAGAAAATATTAGCAGGAATATTTATATTACTATTTGTTATTTGTCTACCAACAGAGAGCTATAAAAAAATAATTCATTCAATTATTCAAAATCCAGTAGGCGCATTGTCAGACGTGAAATATGAGGCATCAGAGAAAGAAACAATTGTTAACCTTAAAGGCATTCACAACGTTACACACGAGAAGATTAACAAGCAGTTTAAGGCTTGTGGATGGATAGGCGCAAATAGCCTTATAGTAGAAGACACTGAAACAGGATATCTCTATAGCGTAGGAAAAGGCATAACTGATAATATCCAGCCGTTTTCTATGGAAGAGAAGACAGGCGATAATATCTTGATATCAAACAAAAATATTAGCGTTTACAGGACGAATATACGTAAAATTATCTCAGACATTGAAAGTAGCATTACTGACCCTGACACAAGAGCATTTATTACAGGCGAGTTATATATAGACGATGAACACTATCATATAGCCTCATATCCCACACAATATAACCCTATAAAGTTAAACCAAAAGAGAATAGAGTTACAGTTTGCAAGGCTTGAAGACCTTGACAGGCTAAAGAATACACATATAACCAGTGGTAAGCTTGCAATAAGATATGAGAAGAAAGTTTATAAAGACGTAGCGCACGCTTCAGAACTCAATTACACTTCAGAGAAAAAAAATTATACAGATAAAAATATCCCTGAAAATATAAATAAAATCACTGTACGCTTTAACGCACTTGACATATCAGACATAAAGGTTAAAGTAGGCCAGAAGGTAAAGAAAGGCGACATACTCGTTATATCATCGAAAGAACAGGACGCTTTAAAACTTGAGAATAATAAAAATTATATAGATTTTTCAAAACTAAATAACTCTATAGAAAAGATACAGGCAAATTACAAAGAAAAACTCGAAAGTAAATATAAAGAACTTGAATTAAATAAAAATCTTTATAGAGAAGGCTTAATCTCTGAGCAGGCAGTAAAGAATATTGAGAATGATATATCTAATCTGAAGGCAAATGAAGAGCTTGAGATTGCAAGCATTCAGTCTGAACAGGCTAAGTTAAGCGTTCAGATTGAAAATAACAACAGACACATTGAAAGATTAAATATATTTAGTCCTATAGACGGTGAGGTATCAAATATAAGCGTAAACTTTAATGATGGTGTGATTAGTGGAAGTTTAAGCGTAGAGTAGATTATTATTTTTTAGATTTCTTAACATCGATGTAAATTTTATCCAATCTTTTGTTTGTAGAGATTTGGTTTATCTTACAATTTACCTACAATTTAAGCAAAAAGCACAGTGTTTAAAAAAATTTTTATAATTTTATTTAAAAATTTGAGAATAAGACCCAATATCAATCAATCGCAACTCGTCATCAAATAAAGAGTTCATTCTGAAAAGATCTATGAAGACATATATTAGAAGAAAGTTAAAGGCAGCAGAAATTAAACCTATGAGGATAAACCTGACTACCCTTTCTTTATGCGTGAGAAAAACTTTATCAGCATTCAATTCTAAATCTTTAATATGAACCTCCAGATAGTTGAGATAAATAAATTAAAGATAACACAATTCATAATTATTCTACATTACTTTTCAATATTTAGTTCTATTGGCTTAGATTCATAATAACCAGTTTCATCATAATTTATTATTCTTAAGGTTAAAATGTGTTTCCCATAACTTAATTCGTTCAAAGGTATTGAACCACTAAATCCGGAATATTCATAATTTGAGTTATTAAAAGCCTTACTTACATCAGGTCTTTGGACTCCACTTCCTAACGGATAAAAATATTTATTATCTATTACTGCAATAACACCTCTATCAGCATTTTTTGCAACGCTGTCTACTGCCCAGCCAGATATTTGGATAATGTCATTTTTATCATTTTTTGTTAGATTTATATCAGTTGGAGGTGTAGGATTTTGTGATAAGTTATATAAAGGTTTTGTATTATTTAATGTGATTGATTCTATTGTGTAAGAGGTTGGTTGATTTAGATCAATAGCAAAAGCATAATAAGAAGGCAAAAATTTATATATTTGAGCAATAGGCATAAAAGTGCCCAATTTAAATGAATTTTCTAATATTTTTATAGCTCTTTGTTCTGATGGATACACAAGACTTGACTTTAACAAAACTTCTTTGTTCTCTAATGAAGCAATACCTTTAGGAACCCAGCACAAAAAAATTGATATGGCTATTAAGCTTGAAATTATAAAAATGTTGCGTTTGTAAAGAATAGATTTTATTCTACCAATCAACAGAATGTACAAACATGCTAATAATATTGAAGAGTAAATAGTATATCTAGAAGAAGTTGCTTCTACTACCCCCATACTAACCCTACTAAGCCCGGCAGCTGCTGCTGTTGCTATAATAAAGAATGAAATTAATATTAACGCTGTGTTTTTTTTGTAAAATTTTGAGCCCAAAAACAAAATAGATAAAAATAAAAGTAATCCCAAGATAAATGAGGTGATTTTATCACCTGCAATGTTTCCAATAAAACAAAAGATATACGCTATATATTTTAATGGATGTTCAACAACAAACTGATGGCTTGCTATACCTATTGCAGTTTGATGGTATTGTAAAATAACAAAATAAAAAATAAATGTTAATATCGATATAGATAGCCATATGATTATATTTTTAATTCCTCTTTTATAAATTATAAGATAGATTAAAGTTGTAGGAAAAACTATTAAGCCGCCAGCGCCAGTAAAAGAAGCTATTATAGAAAATAAAAGACTTAATACCAAATAACTAGTTTTAATATCTTCGTTTTTAGTAATTAATATGATAGCAATTAAACAAAAAAAGAGTTGCCAATACTGTTGCATAGATGCCATTGCAAAAGAAATTAATTCGTATTGACATAGCGAAAAAGTCAAAAAGGGAATAGGTAGTAAATATATGCCAGACACACCATTTTTCACACTAAGCCAAAGCATTAATCCAAATATTGCGAATAAACCAAGATATCCTATATAGTTTAAAAATATAAAATTTATTGAACCAAAAACATAATAATTAAATAATATAAAGATTCTATCAAAAAGTATTCTATGCTCGTTATGTTGTTCAAATAGCATTGAAATCAGATAGTTAAAATTGTTTTGATGAGATATAAACCTGTTGATCCAATTCAAAACAGCGTCATAATCATCCCACCATGGCATATTGACAGTGAATCTTAAAATTATCCATAAATAAAAAATAATTGGTACTGCTGTAAATATATATATATATATTATTTTAAAGAAATTTTTAACTTCAATCGAGCCTATTTGTTTGCTATTTCCATTATTATTTAAGCTAACTTTCACACAAATTTTCCTTTCTGAATAAAAGTTTTTTATGCCAAATAAAACAATTTAACCTATAATCCTTTGTTAAATCAATTTATTATTTTCCTTAATTTCTCATTTAGATTGCATCCCCTAAATCAGCCATATAAAACCTTAATTGAAAACCTTGATCAATATTAAAAACATCTGGTTCACCATAAACAGATGTTGTATCACTTAGAGTACCAACAACTTTCTCTGGATATATGGCTGTTATTTATAGCTTACTCATAAGAGCCTTTACCTTTTTATCAACAATAAAATCATTATAACTTAAAGCAAAAAAGCATCTTCTTAAAACCATCAAATTGTCTAAATTTTTTCATTAAGTTTTTTAAAATACTTATACATCCGGTTTTCTTGAGTATGAAAAATCCTCTCTTTCTAAAGTTAAATTTGGATTGTAATATGGATCGCAATTTTCAAGAATATACCCCCATTTCTTCTTAAATAATTCTATTTCTTTCTTAAATCTTTCTTGCTTCTCTGGAGTATCTTCAAATCCACGGGTTTTTGATTCATGATGATAAAGTTCTGCATAAGGTGTCCATACTACTAAATATCCCTTTCCTCTTACCTTTAAACAAATATCTACATCATTAAATACTAAAGGATATTCCTCATCAAATCCTCCAACTTCATTAAAAACGTCTTTACGCATCATTAAACATGCACCAGTTACTGCTGATAAGTTTTGTACAATTCCTAACTTCCCAAAATATCCAAAAGAATTTTTAGGGAAATACCTGTGAGAATGTCCCGCAATTCCAAGCATCCCTATGATGACGCCGGCATGTTGAATCGTATCATCAGGATAGTATAATTTTGCACCAACAGCACCTACATCTTTTCTTTGAACATATTGAATCATTTCTTCTAACCAATTTTTATTTATAACCTCAGTATCGTTATTTAAAAAAAGTAATATATCACCTTTAGCATACTTAGCTGCAAAATTGTTGACAGCTGAATAATTAAATGCATCTTTCCACTCCAATATGAAAATGTTGTTGTATTTATTTTGTAGGTATTCATAATATTTAAAAGTCTTCTCTTGGGTACTGCTATTTTCAACTATTATAATCTCGTAATTTTTATATGTAGACTTACTCAAGATAGAGTTAATACATCTTTCAAGGTCTTCTTTGTGATCTTTGTTTGGAATTATTATTGAAATCTTATAGTTGCGAGTTATATCGTAGTCTATTTTATAAGATCCAAGAAACAAGCCGTCCCTTACTTTTCCCTTTAATCTAATTCTATCCAAATGATCTTTTAAAAGTTTTTTAGCAGATTCAAATGCATATAATTTGCTATTCGGATTTTGAGCAGTTGAATTTTGGGATATTCTCCAATGATATAAAATCTTAGGGATATGTACTATTTTCTTTGCTTTTTCTGTACACCTAAGTATCAGATCGTAATCTTGAGAGCCGTCATATCCTTCTCTAAACCAACCAACTTCATTTAAAAGCTCTTTCTTTATTACTGATAAATGCGCTATGTAGTTGTAGCTTCTAAGTGTATCAGGACTCCAATCTGGCTTAAAATGTGGATTAAATCTTTTAGTACCATCTTCTGAGATTTTATCTTCATCAGAATATATAAAATCTGCATTTTCGTTTTCATTTATTGCCTTTACTACTTCAAATAATGCAAATGGAGCTAATGTGTCATCATGATCTAACAAAGCAACATAATCACCTGTTGATATGCTTAAAGCTTCATTTGAATTCCCAACAATTCCTTTATTTTCAGAAAGATATTTTACTTTAATTCTATCGTCTTTTTTGATATATTCTTCTAACACATCTTTTACATAGGCTTCTTTGCTTGCACCATCTGCAATACATAGTTCCCAATTTGAATACGTTTGGTTCAATACTGACTCTATCATATCAATTAGAAATTGCTTTGGTGTAGTCCAAACAGGTACAATAATACTTATTTTGGGTTCGTAGTTAAATTTTGTAGTTCTTTGGGCAAGCAATTCCTCTACCGATGGCTCATTCTGAGTTATCCAACATTGATAAAGAATATCATGGTCCATATCATCTAAAAATTGTATTCTTTTATCACTAACCAATTTCATCTTAACTTTTCTAAAAAACGCTTTTAATCCATACATTCTTATGTAATCAATGCTCTTTTTGATATGCGTTTTATTAATTAATCTCAATAGTTTTATAAGTTTTGTAGGCTCATTTTGAATTGTTAATAATCTCACTTCACTGTTGCCTTTTGCTTTTCTGCCTTCATGTTGTCCAAATAATATATAGTGTAGAAGTGGATTTAATCCTGCCTTTTTAACATCTGGGTTTGCTAACAAGTAATATCCTGAGTCAAACTCAGGATTTGGCCATCTTCCTTCTTTTGCACCAAATAAAATATAATGCAAGAGTGGATTTATACCGCTTTGGGCTACATCTGGATATTTATCTAAATAAAAAGCAGTCTGAAAATATGGACTGGGATTTCTTCTTTCCTTTGCACCGAATAATATATAGTGTTTTATTGGATCTACATCAGCAGCTCTTACATCTGGATATGACTTTAAATAATATATTTCATCAAATAATCTACTCTTCTTTATGACATATCTTTTTCTAAAGAAACTAAGTAATCTGGCAATTTTAAACATATCCTCTATCCCCTTTATTTTTTGTTCAGTTTCAATTTATGTAAGAGTTTTCTTATCGGCCTTGTATAGCGCCAACTTCTGCTTTGCAAAACAGAAATTAATTCGTTTTCTAAAGAGTCTACTTTGGAGTTTAGTTCTTGAATATATGAATCTTTGTTTGTAAGCTCGTTATTTAGATTTTTGATTTCAACCTCTCTTGATTCTAATTCGTTCTCTAATGAGGCTACTTTGGAGTTTAGTTCTTGAATATGTGAATCTTTGAATGTTAATTCATTTTCTAAAGAGGATATGCTTGAAGCAATAATTGAAAAAGCATTGGGGTAGTTTACTGTGTTTATTATTTCATCTAAGTTATAAGTATTTGCAAAACTATTAACCTTAGTTAGTACAAAAATATGCTGCAATATTTCAAGCTCATTATTAATCCCCAATATTTTACTATATAATTCAGCATGATTATTTTTGACATCTACCAAAAATTCTGAAACATACGTAGTAGCGCCCAGATATTTAGCATCAAATTTAAACCCCTTGTCTTTGTAAAATTCATTGGCGTTTTTTATCCATTCAGCAAATGACTTTTTCGTAAAAAATCTTAAATGAGTATTGTCTAATATGCCAAACTCAGAATAATTAAATTTACTTTCTAATAAGTTTAGGATTATATCCATATGTGCAATATTAGGTATGCTAATTAAAACCTGTCCGCCTAATTTAAGCTTTGAAGAAATAAAATCCAATGCATTTGTAGGATTCTTTAGGTGCTCTAAAACATCTGCACATATTGCAAAATCAAAAATATTTTGTAGTTTTGCAAATCTCTCAAATTCATCTTTTGTATTTTGGGGGTAATCAAGGTCTAAATGAAATACATCTTTGTAGTATCCTCTTTCTTTCACATACCCTAAAGCTTCTTCATCTATATCTATTCCATATACTTGACAGTTTTTATTCTTTGTTAGCCATTCGCCTAAGTAACCATACGAACAGCCAACATCAAGCACTGTAGAATTATCCGTTATAGCTTTGACAATATACGAAAGCGAATTATTTTCTATCTCTGGGTGTATATCATCTGCGGTCGCAAAATATCTTTTCTCATTATTTATCACAAATAGTCTGTTTTCTTTTGCGTTACCGAGATTCAATGTTTGCCTCCTGATTAAAATTGAATTTAAATAATTTTAATATACAAAAAATATATTCCTAACTTAAAACCTGGTTTAAGCTTAAAATTATCCTTGTAAAAATTAAAATTTGACACTGAATTTCTCACTATCTTCCATCATATACAAAATTAATCTCTGCATAGCGCAAAAGCGGCGCTTCTCTGTCCTTTTTTGACAGAATTGGTTCACCTTCTAATGGCCAATTTATTCCAATCTCAGGGTCATTCCAGAGAATTGATCTGTCATGTTCTGGAGAATATGAGTTGCCAGACACCTTGTAAATGATTTCTGCCTCATCTGATAAGGTAAGAAACCCATGTGCAAATCCCTCAGGTATCCATAACATAAATTTATTTTCTTCTGAAAGCTCTGCTGCTACATATTTTAGAAATGTGGGACTATTTTCCCTTATATCCACTGCCACGTCGAATATCTTGCCCTTTATACACCTTATCAACTTTCCTTGAGCTTTCGGGTTTAGTTGGTAGTGAAGGCCCCTTAAGACTCCCTTAACTGATCTGGAATGATTATCCTGGATAAACTCTTTATATATTCCAGCTTTTATAAAATCTGATTTTTTATAACTCTCTAAGAAAAAGCCTCTTTCGTCTTCAAACACCTTTGGCTTAACCATTATTACTTCTGGAATTACTGTTTCTATAAATTTAAATGCCATATCCCATCACCATAGAAATAATTTTATATTTGATATTATCTTTTAATTTCTGTCTTTACACCTCTTTTATTTGAAATTAGCATCACACAGACAAAGCCACAATTTCTTAAAAAGCCATATTTGAAAAATCTATACTTAAATATCCTATAAGCCCTCCTGAGCCTTCCTGTTTCAAAAAGCGTAATGAAATTATAAACAACCTCTTTTTGCTCTTTCGTAAGGACATTGCTATAAATAGAATAAAAATCTCTACCCTGGTCAATAATTTTTTTATTAGACTCTATAGAATCTCTGAATTTCATAGCCCTACCTAAAAAATATTTAATAGAGTACTTCTTTGCACCCGTATCATTACTGCCGTGCTGTCTATACAGAACAAGTGGCTCATCTATGTGGCCGATAGTTCCAAATGCCGATGACACCAGTGCAATCCACCAATCGTGCATTATTGCGTTATGTGGAAATGATTTTAATAAATCCCTCAATTTTCTATTTATCATAACACTGCAGCCTGTAACGTTGTTCTGGATTAGAAGGCTATTCAAAACTTTCAAATCAGGATTTAGCTTTTGATAGTTCCAAAATGAATCAGATATTACTTTTAGGTTTTCATCCACAACCTTTAGGTCTGAATGAATCAACAATGGCTTTTCGTGGTAAATCTTTTCCAGTTCTCTCATTTTTCCCAAAGTCGCTTCTATCTTGTAAGGTAGCCAAACATCATCCTGATCGCAGAACATAATATAATCAGCACTAGAGTGATTTAGCAGTTCAAAATAGCTCATTTGAGGGCCAAGATGTTTTCTGTTATCTTTAATAGGATATATTTTGTCAAATTTTTTGGAGTAATCATATACTATCTCAAGCGTTTTATCACTAGATCCGTCATCTCGTATCAGAAGTCGCCAATCCTTGTATGTCTGACTTAAGATAGAGTCTATCTGCTCTCTTATATAGCTTTCTCCATTATACGTTGACATAAGTATATCTATCAGAAAAATACCCTCTTTTTTTAAATTTAAATTATTAGATTAGACATTTTAGCTCATATATCAGTACATACAAACCTTTAAAGTATTTTATATTATCTTTCTACCTTGTGTCCATCCACCTCTCATAAGCCCTGACAACGCTCTTTGCATCGTCGTACTTCTCTATCTCCCCGTCTTTTAGCCACACCGCCCTGTCGCAGAGCTTTTCTACCTGCAAAGATGCATGTGAGACGAAGATCATAGTAACCCCCTTTTCCCTGAATGACTCTATCTTCGACATACACTTTTCCTGAAATGCGCTGTCTCCCACAGCAAGCACTTCGTCAAGCAAGAGTATTTCTGGTTCTATGTGAATTGCCACAGAAAAGGCCAGTCTCATATACATGCCAGATGAGTAATTTCTCACAGGATTGTCTATAAATTCTCCCAGCTCAGAAAAGGCTATAATCTCATCTAACTTTGCGTTTATCTCTTTTCTGGTAAGGCCAAATATAGATGCATTAAAATATATGTTTTCTCTACCCGTAAAGTCAGGGTGAAATCCAGCGCCCAGTTCCAAAAGCGTGGTCAGCTTTCCGTTTACCCTTACCTCTCCCTTTGTGGGATAGTATATTCCGCTTATTACCTTTAAGAGCGTGCTCTTTCCAGAGCCATTTCTGCCTACAATCCCCAGAGACTCTCCCTTTTTTACCTCAAGGTTTATATTCTTCAGAGCCCAGAATTTCTCGTATTTATGTCTGCCCCAGTTGACTATTCTTTCCTTCATAGACATAGCCCTGTCGTGGTACACCCTGAATTCTTTATAAAGTCCTTTAATTTCTACTGCAATTTCTGCCATCTATACCTCCTCAGCCACTCTTCTCTGTAAGCGGTCGAAGATAAGAAAACCAATCCAGAAAAATATAATGCTTCCCACAAACATCCAGAAAAGCGCTAAAAGATTGGGAGGTGTCCTGTAATACATTATCGCAAGATATGCCTCTACTATATGCGTAGCAGGGTTCAGGTAGAAAAATATCCTCAGGTGTTCAGGAACTATGCTTATTGGATATACTATTGGCGTAGAAAAAAACCACAGGTTTATAAGGACGTTTACTGTGTGCTCCAGATCCCTAAAATATACGTTTACTACGCTAAGGATAAGCACAAGAGGGATTAGAAATATTGTCTGAACAAGGAGTATTACAGGGTAGAACAATATATCGTGATGAATGCCTATTCCTGAAATCAACAGAGCCACCAAAAGTATTATCATGCTCAAAATATAGTTGATCATATTCGCAAACACTATGGAAAGAGGAATTACCTCTCTTGGAAAATAGACCTTTTTTAGTAAAGATGAGTTTACCACCAGGCACCCAGTCCCCTGAATCACTGAACCAGCAATGTAGTTCCAGGCAAGAAGCCCAATAAACAAAAATATGCTAAAGTCCTTTATATCAGACTTCATAATAGTAGAAAAAACAAATGTATAAACAACAAGCATCAAGAGAGGATTCAGGAATGTCCAGAAGAACCCCAAAACAGAATTTTTGTACCTTATCTGCAACTCTTTGGACACGAGATTTCTCAGCATCTCTCGATAGCGATATATTTCAATAATTTTCTTGATCAAGATATCTCCTTAGTTAGGAAAATTCAACGAATATTAATTTTATCATAGAAAATTAAGATGAGGTTAAAAAGAAGGTTTTATAAGAACCAAATAATGCCATATCTTTAATATGAAAAGTGCTTTTAATATAGCCCTTATTTGATTTTAAAGTATTAATAATGAAATTTCTATCCATCTTCATAATTAATGATCATCCCTAATTGATAATCTTTTAAACTGTCAATCAAAGCTTCATAATCTTTTTCCGACAATATATATGCCGATGTGGTATTGTGGTTTAATACAGCTATAGGTTCACCTTAAACTCTAACACGCTAATAGTAAAAACAGATTTCAGTTTACTACTTTACATTAGTAAATTAGTAATTTATAATATAATTATTAAATTAAAGAGCTTTAAGGAGGAAATAAAATGTTTGAAGCAAAAGATTTCTTTGATTTAGGATTGAAATTTCACGGTCACAAATGTCCGGCAATGCCATTGGGCCTGAAGGCTGCCTGCGCTGCAATGAACACCCTTGGAGTAGAGAGGGCTAAGGACAAAGAGTTAATGCTCCTGGCAGAAACAGCAGACAATCACGCAGCAGGTTGTTTTGTAGATGGGCTTATGACCGTCACGGGTTGCACCTATGGTAAGAGCAATATAAAGAAGCTATATTATGGCAAGATGGCTTTTACCCTCATCGACGTAAAGAACAAGAAGGCAGTAAGGGTATCTCTAAAACCAAAATTCTTTGAAAAGATGCTCGAGTCGCCTTTCATAGCTGAGAGGAAAAAGGGAATAGCGCCTCAAGACGTTGCCCCAGAGATAGTAGATCCATTGATAGAAAGGGTATTAAACCTTAAAGAAGAAGATTTTCTCGATATAAGTCCTGTTTTTAACTATGATTTCAAAAAGACTCCAGGAGTAATGGATGTAGATTTTTGCGACGTTTGTGGTGAAGCGGTATTCATTGACAGGCTAAAGTTTATCGATGGAAAACAGGTCTGCATACCCTGTTCTGAAAAGTTGACTCAGAAATAAAAAAATAAATGCAGCCGTAAAATTTGCGGCTGCTATTCTAAACTTAAACTTTTTCTAAGGAGAAAATAATGATATATTTATTAGCTGCACTTGTAACCTTTGTGGCAAAATCAATTATGGTTATCACTGGAGCTGGAGCAGCATTCATTCTTATACCTGCGTTTTATGCAATGGGCTTCGACCTTCACCAGTCTATGAGCACTGCCCTCTTGTTAAACGTAGTTGCTATGGCGTTTGCCTCCTATTCATACTCAAGAATTGGCTTGATAAAATACAAATTGGCCTTTCCAATAATAATAGCTGTCCTTATAACCTCGCCAATAGGCGCATATTGTAGTAAATTTGTTCCAAGAGAGACCTTATTACTTCTCTTTGCTCTATTTTTGATATTTGCTGCGTCAATGATGATATTTTACAAGCAGAAAAAGAGCAATTCAAGCGAAAATTTTCAAATAAATAAAAAACAGATGCTCACTATTGCCACGCCAATTGGCGCTTTTGCAGGGTTTGTAGCCGGGCTTCTTGGCATTGGCGGAGGAAATATGATAATCCCTATACTCATATTTATAGGTGTACCAGCAAGGTTTGCAGCTGCTACTACATCTTTTATAGTCCTTTTCTCATCCTTTGGAGGATTTTTAGGAAAGCTAGCCATAGGAGGCCTTGACATAAAGTTACTTTTCAGCACTATTATAGCAGCCATCATGGGAGCTCTCTTTGGATCTTATCTTATGAAATACAAGCTCAGCAACAAGAGCGTAAAGGTTCTAATAGGAGTAGTGTTATATATGGTAGCTGCCAAGATGCTCTTTGATTACTTTGTACACTAAAAATGAGAAAATATATAACGTTGAGATATTTCAAAAATCCTTTAGTTTACTGTGCTAAAATAAATTCTGATGGATATTGAAGAGTCGATTGTGAAAATAGAAGAATTTCTCAGCAAAATTGACGAAGTTTTGCTGGCATTTATCTTTGGCTCTTTTATCGAAAATAGACTCACAGATGAAAGCGACGCAGACTTTGCAATCCTTTTTAGTAATATGCCTGATTTCAAATCTCTAAATAAGATCAAGAGCGGCATAACTGAAATTACAGATAGGGATACTGACATAGTTATCTTAAATTCTGCATCGCCAATAATAAAAATGCAGGTATTAAAAAGGGGTCGCTTATTAAAGAAGGTAAACGATAGCGTTTACAATGAATTTTTTCTCAGAACGATCAAAGAATATGATGACTTGAAAATAATAAGAAGGCCCCAAGAACAAAATATACTTAAAGGCAGAATTTATGTTAGAGACTGATATAGTTCTCGCAAAGGTTGCAAACATACAAAGATGTTTAAAAAGAATCATCGCCATCACGAACAATGATCCAAATAGCCTTGATGATATCGACAAACAGGATATATTCGTATTGAATCTACAGAGAGCCATAGAGTCTACAATCGATATTGCCGCCCACATAATAGCCTCTCAAGGTCTTGGACTTGCTACTACAATAAAAGAAAATTTCAAGATTCTAAATGAAGCAGGAATAATTGACGCCGACTTGATGAAAAGGATGCAAGCTATGGTTGGGTTCAGGAACATAGCCATTCACGATTATGCCTCGCTTGATATAAACATCTTGAAATCAATCCTTCAGCATAATTTGAAAGATATAGAAGAATTCTATACATTAATTTTAAAAAAATTTGTCCTGTCTGAAGATGCTCTTTGATTACTTTATACACTAAAAATGAGAAGTGGCCAGCAATTAACTGGTCACTTCTTTTATATAAAACCTGAAACCAGGTGTTGTTATATTTCTTCTCTTTCTGCAGCCCTTTCGGCAGCAACAAACTCTTCGTAAGAGACTTCTTCTACTGGAACAGCTTCCTCGTCAATTCTCGTCTTTGTCAAATAAATAACCAGCATCAAGATAAGCGTTAAAAATATTGCGCTCGTCATTACTGTACCCAGTCCAAGCCCTCCAATGTTTTTAGGTTGAGACATAAGATCCCCTATAGTCGCACCAAGTGGTCTGGTCAATATATATGCCAGCCAGAATGCAAGCACTGAATTCAGATTAAATTTATAATATAACAGCGTAATAATTGCAATCAATGAGCCAAACATCACGGCAGATGGAAAATAACCCAGCTTAAGAGTCTCAGCTATCAAATCTCCAGCAGCAGTTCCCAGCGAAAATGTAAAAAGAATTGCCAGCCAATAAAAAGCCTCACGCCTTGGAGTAAATATGCTATGAATAGACAGGGTCCTTTCCTTATAGTACCACACTAAAAATGTTAGAATAAGCGCAACCGTAAAAACAGCGGTAGATAACTGTAAAGGAACACCTAACTTGTCGCTCAGGTTATCTGTTATCAGCGTGCCCACCACGCTTATTAAGACTACTACCATCCAATATATTTTTGGCACGTATTCTCTTGCCCTGAACTGAAAATACAGGAAAACTAAAAGCAAAGCGCTCATTACGATGCTGGTCTTTGTAAGTCCAAATCCCATATGAACGTTCAGAAAGTCTGCGGCAGTCTCGCCTACTGTAGTGCACAAAATCTTAATAATCCAGAAAAAAATAGTAACTTCTGGCACCTTGTTAAAGATCTTTTTGGCTAAAGATTCGCTTTCTAATTTCACGTTTTCATTCATTCGTATAATCCTCCTCTTCATGAAATTGTTTTAACTAATATAAGCATAGACAATTATCATTAGAGGAGTTTTGAGAACCTGTTATAAACTTATTAGAAATTTTGTTCATGTTTTCTTAATAAAATGTGTTGCTATCTTACGCGGCAAGAGCTAATTCAAAGCCACGAGCAGTATTTTTTATCCTATCGCCAAATGCCAAAATCAGATCCAGCTTTATCTTCCTTCTGACATCGAAATCTATTTTCTCAGACACCACCAATATATCTATATCCCCCGCCTTTTTTCTCCATATCAGTCCTGCTGCCAAAGAAGTGCCTTAACATCAGATATTTTCTTTTCTCAAATCTCTTTTGATTTCTTCACAAGATAAATCCTTTAGCTTATCGCAGGCATCTTTATTCCCAAATTTACAGGCTTTTTTAAAGTACTGCAGTGCTTTAGGGAAATTTTTGTTCTCAAAATATATGTTTCCCAGGTTAAAATATGCTCTTGCAATGTCCTGCCCCTTTCTCACAAGCATTAGATTTCTAAAAATGTCACTATTTCCAGCCGCCTCATTATGTATAGCCCTTATGCTTTGATTTTCCAGCCATCTAAGAACAAGAAAACTAATTATCAATGAGAGGAGTATCATGGAAGGGGAGTCAATCATATTAAATATAGTGTGCCATGCAAGTTTGCTGGTCAGTATGTCATATATATCAAAAGATAGTAACAATAAGGTAAAAATTATAAAAAAGTAGTGAAGAATCTTCAAAAACCTGTGATCCTTTTTATTGATTACAAAGTCTCTTGTTTCCTTTTCAAAAAAAAGTATACGAATTCTCTCAAGAAGGTATATGGTTATACAAAGCGCTAAAATTATCAAGCTTATGGGCGGTAGTTGATGAAGAAAATATCTAAATCTATGAAAGGATGAGTTGTCTATGATCCTGTCAAGTCTGCTGAACAAAAGAAAAAAGGATACACCCCACAGTGCACAAACAAGGCTATAAGCCAATAAAAAGATCCTAAGAAATCTTTTTCCTCCCATAACTAAGAATTATAACATAAAGATTATACATATATTAGATAAAGCATACTAATCCGTTAAAGGGTGAGCAAAGCTAGTCTACATCAATCTCTTCGTACCAGTTGTCGCTCCATTCTGAAGGTTCGGACAAGAGTTCCTGAATTATTTCAAGGTTTACCATCAGATTTCCATAGCTTTCATCGAACTCGTCCTCAGAATAGGTATCCAGTTCATCAAAATATCTATCTCGCCAAATTCCTACAAAGTCGAGCACTTGAGGGAGGAAAGAAAAGCTAACTTCGGTAACCCATGGTTCGTTATCGTCGTCTAATTCGTAAAAGATACTAATATCTGGATCCTCTTCCCTGTCAGAATCAAGCAGCCAGATCTTTACTTCATTTTCCTCATTGTCAACAACATACGAACCAAAGTCGCTTTCAAAGTTTTCCATATATTCAAGATCGCTATTCTCCATTTCTTATTCCTCCTATATTTATTAATTTGTCCCCGAAGGCACTAGAAAAAGAAGCCCAGCTAGAAATCCCTGCTGACTCCAGTTTCCATATTGCAAACCCACCCAGATTATATTTCTTAATAAGCTCAAGTTTATTCGACATGGTCTTTGTATCGTCAAACCAAATCTCATGTCTTAAATTATACCTGTAAAAGCTAATATGATAAAGACCATATTTTTTGTCAAATTCTGGACTAATGCTGTTGGCCTCAATAAATTCTTTCAGGTCCTTGTTGTCAAGCGCTTTAACGCTTATTATCTTGCCCGATGAGTCTTCTATCCATTCTCTGGTATAAAACGGTATTCCCAGTAAAACTTTAGCAGGTTTCACTTCTTTTAGCGTATCATCTAATCCCTTCTTTACCCAGGAAATAGATGCTGTAGGCCCTGCTCTCTCAGATCCCCTGGTAAACTCATCATATGCCATCAAAACAACGTAATCACTAAATTCTGATATTGTTTTTCTATCATAACACGAGGACCAGGACGAGTTATCGTTAGGGACAGTTACGTCCACAGATAAAAGAACGTTCATATTCCTTAACCTTTCAGACAACCTTTCTATAAAGTAATTAAAGTTGTTTTTGTCAAGTTCTCTAAAGTTTTCAAAATCAACATTAACTCCATCTAAATGATATATAGTAGCATACATTACAATCTGTTTAATTGCATTCTCAACGTTATATTTATTCTCTAACAGCTTATGTGTCAAATCAGGATTAAACTTATTATTAAATAATCCCCACACCTTATATCCTTTTTCATGAAGATAATTAACTACTCCAATATCAGCATTATTGCTAAAATTTCCAAAACCGTCTTCCAGAGAAAACCAGGTAAAACATAAGGTATTGATATTCGAATTCAAATCAATTTTTTTAAGATCAGAAAAGTTCCTTGCCGTGCTAAATCCCAAAGCTACCAGGCCCGTTGGTACCTCTTTGTTCGAAGGCATTTTAAGTTTCTTGCCCTGCTCCAAAAGATAGTAATCATTTTTGTCCAGTATCTCAAAACCAAAGAGGCTTGAAAGCGAAAGAAGGTCTACGTAGTAGTTTTTATTGATAATTTTTAGTGGAAAGTTTACCGATTCAAGAGATATTCTTTTCCTGTCAGGCAAATTAAACTTTACGTCAAAGATATAAACCCTTTTTTCTTTCGGGTTTATCAAAAAGTTCTTTTTGGTAACCAACTTTATGTTGTTTGCCAGCATAAAAAGGCCGTCATTGTTTTTTAGAACCTCACCTGCAAAATTACTCGGATAGCTTTCCACATAAAGATCCTTGTCAAAGGCACAAATTTGTCCCAGGGAAACAAAAAGAAAAACAAAAATAAGAGAAAAAATAATCCTATACATTTGAAAGATAGAATATCAAAATAAGCTCAAACTTTCAAGCCAGGGAAGCACTTAGACCCTTTTAAAATACCAATTTAAACAGCCTACAAACTATCAACTATTAAAGTTATCTAAAAAACAAGGTTATAAAACTCGTTATCAGATAAAAAAACGAACTAAATACCAAATAAAAGATTGAAAAGAGAGAGATTGTGAAGTAGAAAATTAAAAAGAGTGTAATAGTAAAAAATCTGCTTACTTTATAATATTTATTAGCCAAAAAAATTACAAAGGATGTCAGAAGTGCCCATGTCCAAAAAACAACTAAAAAGTTGCCCTTTATAATTGAAAGCATACTCAATACTAAAGGTAGAATATACAGGATTAAAAGTTGGATTAAAAAGAGTTTTATCCTTCCATCAAATTTGTTTACAACTATATATTTGAATTTTAGCCTGCTAAATTCATCCTGATATTGGTATTCTTCAACTTCTTTTAGCTCATTATCCTTTTTTTTGGATGGATATATGTCGTTCATTAATTTCCTCCAAATTTAATTGTATTAAAATAAACTATAATAAAATAATACACTATTTTGCGAACCTTTAGAAAGGAGTAAGTGATGAAGGCGATAGCTATTAGCGGAAGTGCAAAAAAGGGTGGGAATACTGCTTTCATGTTAAAGACAGTTTTAGAAGAGCTGGATAGAGAAAAAATACAAACAGAGCTCATAGAACTTGCAGACGAGGAAATAAAATCCTGCACTGCTTGTTATAAGTGCTTTAAGAATAAAGATAAGAAATGCGTAATAAAGGATGACAATCTAAATCATTATATCCAAAAATTGATAGAATCAGATATTATAATTCTTGGTTCCCCAGTATATCTGGTGGACATCACTCCAAAGCTTATTGCGTTTATGGAAAGATGCGGAATGGTCTCAATCGCAAACAAATATCTCTTAAAAAGAAAAGTTGGCGCTGGTGTGGTAGTAAGATATAGGAGAGCCGGAGCAATTCATGGTCTTGATTCGATTAATCATTTCTTTTTAGTAGAACAAATGATCGTTGTCGGATCAAATTATTTAAATATAGGAGTAGGAAGAGGATCGGAAGCAATAAGCGTTTCAGAGGAAGAGGTAGACGAAGAGGGCGTAAAGACTATGATCGATCTGGCTCACAACATTGCCTGGCTTGTCAAAGAAAGATTTCAATAATTTATTTAGGAGGGATAATTATGAAGGCATTGGCTATCAACTCAAGTGCAAGAAAAGACTCTAATACCGCAATAATGTTAAAGAAGGTCTTAAGTGAATTAGAAAAAGATGGAATTCAAACAGAACTCTATCAGATGGCCGGGAAAAAGATCCACGGCTGCACAGCATGTTATAAGTGTATTGCAAACAAAGATAAGCGTTGTGCCGTGGACGATGATATATTCAACGAGTGCTTTGAAAAGATGATCAGCTCTGATATTATTCTGCTTGGCTCCCCTATCTACTTTGCAGACATTACTCCCGAATTAAAATGTTTAATAGATAGGGCTGGAATGGTAGGCAGAGCCAATGACTTTCTTTTAAAGAGAAAGATCGGCGCTGCAGTAATAGTAAACAGGAGAGCTGGAGCAATACACGGATTCGACAGCGTCAATCACTTTTTTTTAATTGAGCAGATGATCGTGGTTGGGTCAAGCTACTGGAACATAGGTATTGGTAGAAACAAAGGCGAAGTAGAAAAGGACGAAGAGGGCATAAGGACCATGATCGATCTGGCTCACAACATCGCCTGGCTTGCTAAGAAGCTGATATAGTAACTGTTATGGTTTTGGCTTTACTCCAATCATATCCTCCTGGGACAAGGGTGATGGTAGCTGTTCCCTGTTTTTTTGCCAGAAACAGGCCATTGCCCTGGTAGGATATATTGCCATAGCCGTATATAATTCTGCAGGTAGTATCTTCTAAGGGATTAAGTCTTCTCAAAAATAGTTTCTGACCAACCTTTAGGCTAACCCTATCGTTGGAAAGCCACGATACCTCTTTTTTTTCAACCCTATACGTTACCAAAAGGGTATTCCCATCAGGCAAGTTGGCATCTGAAACAAAGTTATCAGGATAACTTAAAAAATCCCCTTCTATATTTTTTTCAAATTTATCTGAGTTCCATACAAAAAACCACCTCTTATCAGAGGATGTAAGTTCATATCCCCCATCAAAAGTCTTGATACTTCCCTGGAACAAAGATTCTCCTTCTGCTATATCGACAAGCCTGCCATCCTTTACCAAAAATATTTTATAGTTAAGAAACGCTCCGCTTCCTTCCCTATCCCAGACTAATAGTGCGCTTGGATTATTGTTATCAAGAGGAAAAACTTTAAAGGTTGGATTTTGATAATTTAAAACAAGGCGATCTAAATTTTTAAATATTATTCCCTCACCCACAGTAGAAAAAAGATCAAGATCGGTAAGATTGTTCTCATCGATAGATACCACAATCCAGCACTTATTGCCATCGCTATTGTTAACAGGATATACATTCAAGATTTTGTTAAGAGGCAGATAAAGAGATAACCTATTCGATATGTCGCTTTGAGCATGCACGGCGGCTTCGTTTGCAAAAGAGATATCGCTTGAAAAGAGCAAAAATAATAAGCAGATCAAATATAAAGAAATAACTTTATTCACAATAAAATCTCCTAAGTTAGTATTAACTAATTCTACTATAAAACTACATAACATAAAAAGCTGCCTGAAAGAATCAGATCAAAACCTTTTTTCTCTCAGACAGCTTAAAACTTATAACATTAAGATAGGGTGCTAAAAAAAGTTTTTTCCTTTTCTAAGAATCTTTTACACAATGTGGCAAAGTGTTTATAAAAAGATTCTTCCAACTTACGAGATATTTCTTCAAAAAATATATGAGCCCAATTTAAAATAAATCTGTTAAAAAAGTTTTTTTCATAAAGCAGAGCACTATTTTTATCCTTACTTTCTGAGACAATTAAAATAGACATAAATGCGCAGATTATAGAAATATGGTCGCTTCTATGAATGCTAGAAAAATCTATCCCATAATTACCATATATAGTGTTCAGCTCCTCTGGCAATGAGTAAAATTCGTTATTATCCCGAAATTCCTTATAACTAATATAAGCGCTTGCAAAGGGTGGAATAAAATAATTCGCAACAGGTATCACAAAAGACATTTCGAATATCTGATTTAATCTCGACATTTCTTTTTCGTCACCCAGAGCAAGCAATATGTGATTCATACATTTCTCAGAAGTATTTTTATCTTCTAAATACTCTCCAAGAAAATCCCATAACTCTAAACTTGATAGTCTGTTACAAAGTTCTTTATCAGGATTAAGTATAAAAATATCAGAGATAATATTGTATATAGTTTTTCTTTCAAGGTTAAAGTCATCGAGGTTGTTTATCAATTACTTATACCTTTTCAATCTTTACAGGAGTATCATAATAAACCATACCGCCCGCAACATCGCTTTGAAGTACCGTGGTCCATCCATCTTTTGCCGCTATAGAAGGATCTAAGAGCATCAAGTGGTTTGGATGAATGCCTACATTTCTTGCCGGATCTCCAACATATTTTTTACCGTCGATATACCATTCTCCAGAACCATAAAGCCATCTTCCAAAAGCTTGAGAATAAGTAACTACTCCCGGCCTAAGTGCAAATTTTATTCTCACCCTGCAAACAATACCCTTTGAGTAGGAAGGAGAGATCAGTCTTACGGTATCTCCATTATCTAATTTTAATTTTTTTGCGTCAACCTCACTTATCTCAAGGAAGTTTCCAGGCAACAGCTCTAACAACCACGGATCTGAAATAGTCCTCGACTTTGAATGTATAGGAACCTTGTAAGTAGAAAGCATAAATGGATATTCTTTCCTTGAGTAAATCTCATATATAGGCTGTCCCATCATATTCTTTGGCGGCTCAAGTCTCACACATCCATCGAATCGTTCTCCAGTAATAGCGTTGTGTGTAAGCGCGACCGTTTCGTTGTAGAGTTTAATGACATTTTTGCTGTTGCCCAGCCTGTGTGTTACCCATTCGGGTTCACCAAATGGCAGATATCCAACATCATAATCTTCATAGCGTCCGCCTCTGGCTAATACATAAGCAGCCTTTTTCCATTCATTTCCCTTCAAAGCATTTGGATATTTTTTCATATATTCTTCAACGCTTTTCATATCATAGGCATCCCCATCAGGAACGGGTCCTTGTTTTACAATCTTGTTACCATCAAGCTTTAATAGGGTCTTGTCATCCATTGCTATGTTTACCAACATCTTTAAATAATACTCTTCACGAATAGTCAGCTGAGAACCGTCCAAAAAGGCGTTCTTACCAAAGCCTGGCAAACCAATTTTTATCGCAAGATCTATTAAGAAGTTTTCCATTGTAATAGGCTTACCATCTTTGGTCTTCTCTGTCATGGGCTCAATTACAGGCTGTCTTACAGATATTCTTGAAGTAGGATATGTTGGAAATCCTGGCAGCATACCCCATGTTTCCAAATACGTTGCATCAGGAATTATGTAATCGGCATAGCTAGAGCTCTCAGCTATGACAATATCGCTTGCAATAAACAATGGTACTTTATTTAAATCTTTTATCATCCTTATCCACATCAAAGACTCATCATCAGCTCCGCCCATACCTGGCTGTGCCCATGCAGGGTTTGCCATGTGCTGAAAGAGTATCTTTACAGGGTATGGATACTGGAAATAAGTTCCACCCCATATCTCATGCCATATCCCAAATCCGAATGGAAACCATGGTCTTTCAGCAGGAAAGGGATTGCCGCCATTTTCAGACCTCTTCTTGTATTCACTCGTTTTCTCGTAAAAGCTGCCCTCTCTCGAAATTTTTACGCCCTTTGGCGCAACAAAATTCGGCCATTTCGTAAGGTCGTATGGGCCATTCATATAATTTGCTGAAGGAGCGCCATTGATATAGCCTCCCTTCCAGTCAATGTTCCCTATCAGGACATTTAGAAGCATGACAGCCCTTGCATTGTAATAGCCATTTGCATGCATTGCTGCACCCCTATACATATCAGCAACAGCCTTTCTTCCATGTGAAGTAAATTCATCTGCAAGTTTTATAAAGGTCTCTTTTGAAATGCCGCATTCTTTTTGATATTCATCATAACTGTGTGATGAAACTTCTTGCCATAGATATTGCATAGCCGTCATACACTGCACACCATTTACCGTCACAGGTTCAAGAGACAAATATCCTGTAGGCCACAAGTTAGCTTTCGTGCAATCAGATGCCTTAGTTGGAGAGCCAGATTGTTTATCTATGACCATACCCTTGTCTACAAAAGCACCATAATTTGGATTGCCCTTATCAACTATGACCAAATAACTTGCATTAGAAAAGTTTGGTTCTCCCTGCTTTGTGGCTGCATCAAAATTAGGAACTTCTAAGTATTTTTCGTTATACCTTTTATTTTCTATAATCCATCTAATCATCCCCATTGCAAAAGCACCGTCGCCGCCAGGTTTTATAGGCACAAAATCAGCATGTGATATTTGATTACCTCCTGTTGGGTCAATATATACTACCTTTTTCCCGCTTGACGTGGCCTCAGCAGATCTTCTTGCCAGAGTTTGCATCGGAAAGTTAGCCTGATAATAATTAGAGCCAAAAACTAAAACCAACTCACAATTTGGCAGATCAGGCTTTAGCATGTTAGAGGGAACTACTGAATGGGTCGCCACATGGTGCGTCAGCTCACAAACAGCAACGTGAGGCAGGGCGTTTACAGACCCAAAGGCATTTGCGAACCTGGTAATGAAGTTATTTTGCCCGCCTTCAGCCCTACCCCAATAGGCCACAAATTGATTAGTTTTTGGACCAAAATCAGGATATTGTTCATTTGCTGGCACAAATCTATTTTTACCATCGTTCCAGAGCTGTTTAAAACCTTCCACAAATCTATTCTCTTCACCTGGGACATCTTTAAACAGATAGCCGCCATTGTAAATTTCATCAAGCAATTGTTCATAAGATATTGTTTTAAATTTTTTTGAACCCCTTGGTCCAACTCTTTTCAATGGTTTGTATATCCTATAAGGATCGTAAACAGTCTGCCTGCCAGCCTGTCCTCTTGCACACAGCGAGTGCGAGCCGTTTGCATAAGGTTTAGATGTGTCAAAGGTAGAACCCACATACATAATAGCCTCTTTTGGTGAATCAGAGTATTTAATTTGAGGTTCTGTATCGTGAATGTCATAAGGGCTACCGTCTAACTTTAATATTGTACCCTTATACACTCTTGCCATCAGAGCACAATCGCTGTGACACTGTTTACATGTTGAGAACTTTACCTCAACTCCTGGCCAATTCTCTACTCGACCCGGATAAATCAGCTTACCATCATACCCAAAATATCTAGGCAGATCTTGCTGACTCGCTCCCACACCGACTCCAGCAGCACAAACTCCAAATGTCAAATACTTTAAGAAATCTCTTCTATTCATGTTCATATTAAACCACCTTTAATTGTCTACTGAATTTGTTTGATTTTCAAAGCCATTCTTATTCGAATCTTCCCAACCAAACAGCCATCCAAGGATAAAAAATATTACTATTGACAAACAAATCAAGCCAATTGAAGATAATATTCCATCAAAACCAAGCCATGGAAATTCAGGAATAATGGTACCTTGAGAAATCTTCGGCAGTAGCTGTCCGCCTATGACTGTATTGAACCTCATTGCGAAAACTCCTACCTGAACAAATATTGAGATTATTACCATCATAAGCTTAGACGTCCTTACGGGTTTAAATATCAACAAGATAAGCGGTATTATTAGACCAAGAAGTATTTGAACGACAAAGTAATTAAAGAACAAAACACCACCTGCATTATAAACCAAAGTCCAACCGTGGAATACGTCTGCTTCGGTGTATGCCCTAAATGAATAAAGTTTATCAATAAAATCTAAAAACAAATCAAATGCAATTGCAAATATCATAAATATTCCCAAGGCATTTAGCGTTTCTATATTTACAACGTTTTTCTTAGAGTAATATGAATATCCAATGACATAAAGCAAGGTAACAAGAGCTGCGCCTGAGACAATGGCAGAGGTTATAAACATAAGCATCATAACAGAACTTGTCCACAAAGCCCTGGCTTTTATAGCGCCAAATACAAAACCAATGTATCCGTGAAAAGCGAATGCGAGAGGAACGCCTATTACAGAGATTATAAAAAGAGCCTTTCTGTCTTTTAACAGAGATTCTTTTGAAATATTATTGTTGCCAAAAGTCAAAAACCTTGCTATAGACCCCCTAATACCGCTTAGCTTGGATTTCTCAATATTTTCGACCCTATAGTCAAAGTACATTTCAAAAAACATTAATATTACATACAGTGTCCATATTATTATAAACACACTCAGTGGAGAATATGGAAAGTGATCTCTAAAATAAAGTTCCAATGGCGCTTTTGCTGGTTGCAAACTATCTACCAATGGGGCAAGAGCAGCTATCAAAACCATAGCAAAGCTTGAGGTAGCAGCTAACTTCGCAACTGGCTCAAACTGTTTAAACCCAAATAGGTGGGCAAGAGAGTCAATTACAAAGGCCCCAGCCATCAAACCCGACAAAAATGGGTAGATAACTATTGGCAGTCCCCAAACTGCAGTTTCTAAAAATTGTCCTCCTAGCATAACTTCCTCCTATTTTTCGAATTCTTTAAACGGATTCTTGTGCTCTTCAATTTTTGGCAAATCAACTTCACCGCCAAGCTTTTTATAAGCTGTAGTATTAAAACCTATAGTGTATGTATATTCCATAAAAACCTTGTCCATACTCGTATTACCCTCAAGATTTCCGTTCAGATCAATATAAAAGACTTGAGGCTCTGTCCCCTGAGACATTTTTAATCTGGCAGTAGGGTACTGGCTAATAAGCCTGGACACTTCGCTCTTTGGATCGTTTAAATCACCAAAAATTCTTGCCCTGCCCACGCAGCTGGTAACGCATGCCGGCTCAAGACCTGCATCAATTCTATGAACGCACAAAGTACACTTATCAGCAGTTTTTGTAACAGGATTAAAAAATCTCATATTATATGGACATGCCTGTATACAAGTGCCGCACCCAATACACTTTTCATAGTCTACTAGAACTATTCCGTCTTGCCTCTTAAAAGTTGCTTTTACAGGACAGACCTCCACACAGGGTGGTTCATCACAGTGATTGCAAAGCCTAGGGAGCATAAATTTCTTAACATTAGGTTCATAGTTTCCATCATCTGTAACAACCATACCGTTTGGGGAGCTTTCCATTGAACCAGTTTCCATTACTTGCACAACCGTCCTGAACACCCCTAATGGGACGTTGTTCTCACTCTTACAAGCAATTACACAGGCCTGGCAACCCACGCACTTTCTAGTATCAATTACCATTACCCAGTGGTGTTTTGGTTTAGTTTTGTCAATTTCGTGAAAATTGTCATACCAAACAGGTAAATTTTTGGGATTTAATAACTTATCCCAATCATTCCAGCCATCTTTGTCATCAAGAACGGGATTTTCCCATCCCATCCATCTGTGATTATTAATTGGACCGGTAGGCAAATTAGCATTATTTTTTTCTGCAGCATCTGCGCTATCTGATGAATTGAGTATACTTAAAGCAAATAGACCACCCAGACCCAATGCGATGCTTTTGACCAACCAAGACATAAAATTAGCTGATAGACGTTCTTGGTTAGCATCGTCATCTGCTTCTTTTAACGAAAAATCGCTGCGGTAGCTCACATAAACACCTCCCAATAAAAATTAATAGAAAATAAAAAGTTTATAATTATATTATATCTTAATTAAATAATATGTAAAATTAAAATATTTTATGAATATTATAGAATATTGCTTATATGATTAATAAAGTATCTATTTTTAAAATTAAAAAATATTTAGCTGCATGAATTTTTTCTTGTAATCATTTATGCCCTTAAAATAAGTAATTGCCCCTACATAAGGACTATTTATTCCTGACTTTCATTATTTTTATCGTCTAATTACAATTTATACATATAAAGATATGCTCAATACTAAGGAGGGATTAAAATGGCAAAAACAATTTTGGCAGCTATAAGGGATAGTGTATCTGACAGGAGCGTCTTAAATATGGCTATAGATCTGGCAAGAGATGAGGAAGCAAAACTTGTAATCTGTCACGTAATAAACAGATCTGAAGACCTTGGAGTTTTTAACCCTACAGCCGAAGCGGCTTTAGTATTCAAGGCAGAAAGTATGCTTGAAGAAGCAATTGAAATCGCAAAGAAAAATGGAATAGAAGCAACAAAAGCCATAAGAGTAGGAAAGCCATCTGAGAGAGTTTCCGAGCTGGCAAAGCAATTAAACGCCTCTAATATAATACTTGGCAATAGGAAGCTAAAAGGAATAAGACAGTGGCTATTTTCAGAATTTAGCACAGGATTTAATTTGGAGAATGCTACCCTTGTACCCGTTGAAAAATAAAAGCTGCCTTCTCACAAGACTTTGAAATGGGGCAGCTTTTATAAAAAACTATGCTAATATTTCGTTTTTAATAGCATCTATACCTAATCTCTCAACGAATCTAGCAACTCTCTCGCTCATGCCGTATCTTCCTTCGACTCTATAATCTCCCTTTTCTTTATAGAGCTTAAGAAATTTCTTTATGATGTCAAGAACCTGATCGTCATCCAGCTCGTCTGCTATAATGTCACCAATTCTGGGTTTTCTGCCAGAATTTCCGCCAATTACCAAAACCCAACCTTTCCCCCCAGAAAATACTCCTATATCCCTCACAAAAGCCTCGCCGCAATTTAGAGTGCATCCTGACACCCCAATTTTTAACTTTGCAGGAAATTTTTCAAAATATACAAGGTCTTCTATCTTCTTCCCAAGGCTCAAGCTGTCAAGCGTTCCGTATTTACAGGTAGTATTTCCCACACATGCCTGAACGTAGTGTAGTGACGGCTCAACGTTGAAGCCCATATCTGTTGATATCTCTTCTATAATCTTGTTAACGTTCTCTGACTTAATCCCAATTAAAAAAAACCTTTGTCCCGTCAGGATCTTTAACTGGCTGACATTGTATTTCTTTGCAATTCTAGCAATTTCTTCTAAATATTCAGGTGTAACAAGACCAGTAGTAGACTTTAATTTTATACCCCAACTTCCATCTCTTTGTTCTATTGCCCTTGGATGTATCTTTTCCATAAAATCCTCCTAACTATAAATAATACAGGCCAAAAACTCTATGTCTTTATCGCCGGTATTTTTCAAAGAATGGCTTTCTCCATCGTAGGTAATTAAAACGTCTCCCTTTGAAACCTGAACCTCTCTGTCATTGTCTACAAATATTCCTTCACCGCTCAATATGTAATATATCTCAAAATCTCCTTTGTGAGTATGAAGCCCTATAGTAGAACCAGGCTTTAGAAAATTGTGAGCAAACATCCTTCCCTTTCCTTTAAATTCTTCAGGACTCAAAAGAGCTATGCTCTCAAGTTCACCTTTACCACCAATAGGATCAAGACGCTTTACTCTCTCTAAAGTATTAAACTTCTTAACCATAAAGTCCTCCATAACAAATATTTTAAGTACTAAAAACTATCTAAAGTGAATTTTATAGTAATAATATTCGTAAAACAAACTCAACAAGCCTACTACAAAAACAGAAAACACTACAAGTACGAATCCCAGGTCATACTTAGTAACGTTCAAATATGGCGGATTGTATACCATATCAAAAAGCCCTAACAAGCCTACCAGGAAAAAGGCTGCTCCACCAAAAATCAAAGTCCTAGCAGCAGTTCTTTGCGCTGCAAAACGTGCAACATCTATTGGAAGGCCAATTTTTGTCGTAATAAAACCAAAAAATGCTCCAAGAATAACCTGTGTAATCATAGTACCGAGGCCAAAAAAGGCTCCAGGAACCCAGCCTAAAAGATGAGACTGTATCTGGGGAGCTAACACGGTATACAGTACCAAAGCAAAGGCTCCAAAACCCCATCCCGCAATAAAGCCGTGTAACAGAGCTATTCTCACAGAAAGTTTATGCTCTCTATCTATCGCGCCTCTTAATGCCATTCTATGATGATCCTTGTCAATCTTTCCAAAGTGAATGTGAAATACATTTTTTGTTCTAAAGACATAGAATCCACCAAACACCATAGCCAACCCTACTAGAACATATGTTCCATATTCAAATAAATCAGAAGATGTCAGCGGAAAGAGTGCTAAGTTGGCCAGCTCACTCGCTAAAGCTCTTTGGACAGTAAAAGCAAGGGAAAAGGCAAAGCCTATAACCAACCCCTTCTTCGCTGAATAACTCCCAACAGCATAACTAAAAGTAATTGGCCACGTGTGTTCATCTGGAGTAAAGCCGTGAATTACTCCCAGAACAAAAGAAAAGAAAATTATCATAGGTAATGTTAGTTCTATATGGCTGTGAAGCAGGTAATTAATAAGATCCATATCAAAATCACCTCATTTCAGCCAAATTATTTGATAGAACAATTAAGAAAACATCACAGCTTAGCCTTATAACTTAAAACTCACAGCACCCCTCGGCATCTGTGAGTTTGTTTTGTTTAAGCAACGCGAATTAACTATTATTGATTAATTACTATATTATCTTGCTTCTTTAAAGAATCTACATAAGCCTGATATGCCTGTTGTTCTTTCTGACTTATAAGATATTGTTTAACGTAATCCTTTACTTTATCTATTGGTACAAGATTTCCATTTTTATCCTTAAACTTATCAGAGTTTTGATTGTAAAAGTTCGTAACATCAGCATCAGTTACTTCAAAGTTCTGACCTGCGAAGTGCTTCTGTAAAAGATAGTTAATCAAAATCATATTTTTTGCGTTATTAATAGCCTCAATTACATTAGGATCTTTCTCTAAACCCTCTTTCTTTGCTTCATCGAGGAGCACGAGATTATCAATCAAACGATTTAGAATCTCTTTTTTAAGATCTGGGTTTGTCTTGTCCACGTTAGGAGGCAAATTGTTATAAACTGCATCCACCTGGCTCTGAGTAATGCTCGTTCCATTAACAGTAGCTAAAACCTTGTCATCTGCAAATGATGGGCGAGCCATTACCGCAAACAAAATAACAAAACACAAAAAGAAAATACGCTTCATTAAAAAACCTCCAAATATTTAATTTCCTCTTTATAACTTTATGACTATTTATTTACGATGTCAATAGTTATCTAAGCTAAAGCACAAAGTAATTTTTAATCTTAATTATAAACTTTACATATAAGGTGCACTACAAAACTGTTTTACTTAAACTTAATTGAAATCCATTTGATAACAAAGCAAACATCAGCAGTAATTTTAATTTATTATTTTATAGATTGATTGAATTTTATAATCTGCCCTAAAGGTTCAAAACTCAAATACAATAAAACTTGATATAAAGAGGTTTTCTAGCAGATATATGGCTTTAAAATTTTCCACATTAAATAAGTTCAGGTTAAAGAGTTCATATAAAAAGATAAAGTAAAAAAATACAAAATAAAATGGTTGCGGGGGGAGGATTTGAACCTCCGACCTTCGGGTTATGAGCCCGACGAGCTTCCAAACTGCTCTACCCCGCGTCAACACATTAATATTTAAGCACAAAATATTATGTTTTGCAAGTGTTTTTGTAAAGCCAGACAAGATTTCATAATATTTTCTCTGAATAAAGCAGAAAGATAAAAAATTTATTTCAAAAAAGCTAAAAAAATTTATATTGATAATTTGATAATTAAGCAAAATTACGCTTTTCCTAATTAAATTATATTTATATAGTATATAAATTTATCTTATTTAACTATTCACCCTGATAAATATATAATTTAGATGTCATAAAAAATTCTTACAAGAAAAGGGGGAAATTAATGGAAAAAGTATTAGAACAAAAAAGCAGTTATCTGTATCTTGTTCTTATTGCTGCCTGGTTAGGGTGGGTTTTCGACGGAATGGATGCGATGCTTTACAACATTGTGATGTTTCCAGCAATCCACGATCTTTTGGGAGCTAGCGCTACAAAAGCAGAGATTGGTTACTATGGTGGACTGGTAATGTCATGTACTCTCTTAGGCGCAGCCTTGGGAGGTATCTTATTTGGCATACTTGCCGACTACATTGGGAGGGTAAGGGTGTTGCTGATCACCATTCTTACCTATTCGCTTATGACAGGACTTTCAGGATTTGCACACAGTTGGCAAGAGTTGGCACTTTATAGGTGTCTTACCGGTTTTGGAATAGGAGGAGAATGGGCAGTAGGTGCAGTTTTGCTTGCTGAAACGTGGCCAGATTTAAGAAGGACGTTTGCTGGTAGCTTTATGCAAATGGGTTGGCCAGTTGGTTTCTTTCTTGCTGCTGCCATAAATTTTTTAGTAGGCACACACGGCTGGCGAATCGTCTTCTTTGTGGGAGCCTTTCCTGCTCTTTTAACGGTGTTCTTGAGAACTCAACTTAAAGAACCAGAAAAATGGGTAAAAGATCATACTAGAAGATGTGAACTAAAGCTTACTAACAAGTACGAAACGGAAGAAGATAAAGAATATTGTCATTTTACCTTCAGACTTCTTTTCAGTCCAAAATACATAAAATACACTATTATAGGTTTTCTCCTTTCAGCAGTCGCACTCTTTGGCGTGTGGGGCGCTACTTATTGGATACCAGCAATTGTTGAAACCCTTGCGAGATCTGCAGGCATTTCAGAGAACGCAATACACGGAAGAATACTTTTCGCAATTACCCTGTTAAATATCGGAGCAATAATTGGAGCTTTATGTTTCTGGCCAATCGCAAACAAATTAGGCAGAAAGGGTGCATTCTTGTTTTACTTTCTCACAGGGTTAATCTTAATACCGCCTATTTACATAAACGCCAAAGATTTTAATCTGTTTCTTATGCTGGTACCTATAATAGGATTTATAGGTAACGGGGTATTTTCAGGTTTCCCTATATATCTTCCAGAGCTTTTCCCTACCAGGATGAGGGCCACAGCCCAAACAACCTGTTACAATGGAGCAAGATTGGTAACAATACTTAGTCCTCTTTTTACAGGATTACTCATTGGAGTTTATCATGGAAACTTCTCTTATGCAGCAGCTACTATAATGAGCGTTTATGTAATCGGCATAATAACGCTTCTGTTTGCTCCTGAAACAAAGGGGAGACCTTTACCAGAATAAACTACCTACCATATCTCTCGTTACACCTTCTCAGGCAGTTTGAAAGCTCTAATTCACAATCACTCTTGCAGCTTTCGCGCTCATCAATAGGCGCGAAGCTGCAGATTGTTCTGCAATTCCAGTGAAGATGACACCCCATCAGACACCTATCGTATTCGCTTCTCGTAACAGCAAAAAATTCGTTAGCAGAGTTTCTGACTGAATTAACCTGATAAAGGAAAAAGGCAAGCACAACGGATAATAAAAAGACCACTATGTATAACAAAATATTTGTCAGTTTCAAAATTAAGCCCCCTTAACTTCTACATTATAAGATTCTATCACAAAATTCTGGACAACTAATTTTAGAGCTTTCTAATCAATGCCATTATTATATTATCTTAAAAGATTTTACTGTGCAAAAACAAATAATTATTTTATAAAACATTTATTTTTAATTGACTTTAATGCATGTTATAATTTACCCTAAAACATTAATGTTTTATGGTAAAACATTATGTGGGAGGAAAGGAAATGAAAAAAATAGCTATCCTATCATGTCAAATGATTAGAAGTCAAAATCTTTGTCCTGCCGATGCAAAGTGCCTAACAGCCCTTATGAGAAGAGAGGGCTGGTTTGACAGGTACAAAGGCGAAGAAGTTCACCTTCTTGGAATAATGGATTGCGGAGGTTGCAGTGGGGATAGAGTAGTATGTGCGCTTACTCTATTAAAAATGCAGCTTGACGCATTAAAGGAAAACATTGATACGCTCTTTATAGCTACATGCATAATGAACTTCTGCCCGCATAGAGATGAAATAATAGCTACAGCAAAAGAAAAATCAGGTGTTGAAGTGATTGTGGGAACACACAGGTATGCGCTCCCACAAATCTTCAAAAGCTAACTCTTTATATGGCAGCCTTCAAACAAGCTTTTTTAATAAACTGTTTATAAGAGAGGCAGCCTTCCTCGCTTTAGAACGTTTACTATCAGCTTCTGAAGAACTGCCTTTACTAAAAACAGCATCAATAATTTTTGATAAAAGAGCTATCTTAAGCTTATATCTATTTAACTCGTCGGTAAATTTTTTAGAGGCGTTCAGAAAGTCGGAAAAAACCCCCATAATATTGTCTATTTTTTTTAAAATTGATACAAAATTGTCTGAAAAACCTTCCATAGACTTTTTGATTTCAGGGTACATCTCATCAGAAAATTTTCTAAAAGAGCCAATAGTATCCTTTGTTTCAACCAGAACCTGATCAAGAGTTATAACCGACTTTTTCAGCTCTTTAATTAAGTCTACAACGTTATAAATCCACCAACCTATCAGGCCTACAAGTATCGCTGCAAGAAGAAAGATAAAGAATTCAAACAAACTCATCATTCAACCTTCGGCGCGTTTTCTTCTTGAGGATTAGAAGCATCTTCTTTCTTCTCTTCAGCTTTATCTTCTTTTGTTTCACCAGATGTAGTTTCTTCTCCTAAAAATTCGCTGTAGTCCTCATCAATTTCAGAACTTAGCTCCTCCTGTGCTTCTCTTGCACTCTTAAGAATATCGTTTATTGAATCTATTTTCTCCTGAATTACCTGTTTTGCCTTTGTAGCCCATTGTTCAGAAATTCCAGAAAGGTCAGACATAACCTCTTCTGCCTGATCTCTTAGCTTTGTAAGTTCTTCAACAATATAAGCTCTGGTTTCTTCTCCTGATTTTGGAGCAACAAATAGCATAGCCACTGAGCCTATTAAAGCACCAAAAATCATTCCCAAAGAAAAACTAACAACGTTGTCAGAACGTTTCATTTTAAAACCTCCTTTCAAGGTTTATAGATATATATTATAATTCATTATTATGAAATACATAAGAGGAATATTTGCATTTTTATACATGATAATTAGCACTTTCTTAGTAATATTGTACGCTCTGTATCTGCACAGATACCCAAAAATAAAGATGGTTTCTTATGCAATTGGCGTACCAAAATATTGGTTCAAGCCTCTTTTTTTAATTCTTGGAATAAAAGTTAAAATGGTAATAAAAGAAAAAATTCCTCCTGCCCCAGTATTATTTTTTGCTACGCATAGAGGAAATCTGGACATACCTCTTCTATCATATTCTCTTCCAGGCGGAGTAACATATCTGTCAAAAGAAGAACTCTTTTCTGTGCCAATCTTAAATATTATTTTAGACACCATAGGCTCAATCCCAATAAAGCGTGAGGATGCGAAAAATGCTCTAGAATCTCTAAAAGAAACTGCTAAATTATTAAAAAACAACGTAAACGTTGTAATCTTTCCAGAGGGCACCAGAACTGTTGATGGCAAGATCGGGACAATAAAGAGGGGGGGTATAATCTTAGCAAAGAATTCGAATATTCCTATTGTGCCTGTAATTATAAAGGACGGTTATAAAATTTATCCAAAAAAAAGCGTTTTCCCAAATTCTGGAACAGTTGAGATAATAGTTGAAAAACCAATTTACCCTGAAAAACACTCTTCAAAAGAACTTGCCAATATGATTGGCCAAATATATAAATCTTACCTTGGCGATTAAAAATTAACGTAGTTTGGCTTCACTTACCATCATACATAAAAAATTTCTAAATACGGCTTATACTACCCTACTAATTCTTTTAGGTTCAAAGTTCCTAAACATAAGACCAACAATGATCCCAAAAGAAAAACCTGTAAGGTGTGCAAAAAAGGCTACGTTTGTCGATTGGACAAAAAGCCCAAATAATGCTGAAATATATTGGCCAAAAAACCATAGAATAAGCCATATAAATGCAGGCATAGAAAATATAAATGGAAAGATCCCCAATAGCAAAAGAGTTTTTATTTTAGCGCGAGGGAAAAAGACAAAGTAAGCGCCTAGAACTCCAGAAATAGAGCCAGATGCGCCAATTAAAGCTGAATTAGTGCTCGTAACTTCAGCCTGGCCAAGAGCAGCAAAGACACCAAACAAAAGGTAAAAAAACAAAAACTTAAGGTGACCCATCTTGTCCTCAACGTTATTGCCAAACACGTGCAAAAACCACATATTTCCAAAGATGTGCAAAAAATTAACGTGCAGAAACTGATAAGTAATCAAATTTATACTTATTGATTCACTTGCCAGATTATATGAAAATAAGCTGTTTAACTGATGATTGGTTATATTATCAATAACAAAAACTATACAGTTAATCATAATCAAAATATACGTAACCCATGGAAAAGACCAAGAATAAACGTTATCCCAGAGAGGAAACATCTATTGCCTCCAAATTTAAAATTTTTTACCTTTGATCAAAAGGCACGTATTGAATATGGTGATCTTTAATTATAAAAAATCCAAAATCCTTAAAGGATATCCTGGTTTCATTTGAGCTGTCAATTTTATGAAGTTTGTAAATAAAGGATTTTATTACCCTATCAACTATGTTTTTAGAAAGGTTTTCTTTAAGGGATACAAGATTAACCAGATCGGACCTTAAAAGCTCTATATCTAAATCAAATTCATCAGATGTATCAACAAAAAAAATCTTTGGCCTTCCTTCGAAACCCTGCTGCAAATAAAATGTCCCAAGCCCCTTTATTCGAACTCTTTTGCCAAGCAAAACCTGATTTTTTATAGAAGTTAAAAAGGTAGCTATAATCCTTCTTACTTTTGAAATGCCAATTTCTTCTTCATTCGATATATCTCTGACAAGGTCTCTTTCTCTAATTTCAATCAAATTCAAGACCTCCTTGTGACCTATTCAATGCCTTTAATCATATTACTTTATCACTTTTTAAAGATTACCAAAAGTTCTCTATAACCTTAGAGCACAAATCAAATTGGTTCAACGTGTAAAAGTGAAAAAATTTAACTCCTTCCTTTATCAATTCAGCACACTGCTGAGTAGCATAATCAATACCAGCTTTCTTCATGTCAAGTTGAGAAGAAGCTTTTGACATTATATCTTCTAATTTTTTTGGAATTTCAACTTTACAAAATTTGGAAAATTCCTTTATCTTTTCAAAGTTTCCAATAGGTATTATACCCGGAACAAGTGTAATATCAACTCCTCTTTTAGCAACAAGGTCTCTATATCTCAAAAAATATGAATTTTCAAAAAACATCTGACTTATTGCAAAATCAGCAAGCCTCATCTTTTCAATGCAGTGTTCAAAATCCTCTTCAAAGCTACTTGCCTGAGCGTGTCCCTCAGGATAGAAAGCTACTCCTATTGAAAAGTGATTAAAATACTCCCTAACGTACTTTACCAAATCAATAGCGTGTTTAAACTCACCTTTACTAATATCAAAATTTTCAACATTCTTCGGTGGATCGCCTCTCAGAGCCAAAATATTACAAACTCCAAGATCATCATATTTTTTTATCAAAAAGTTTACAGAATCTTTAGTTGCACCAATACAGGTCAAATGTGGCATAACGGCAAAAGCTTTAAAAGAATTGACAAACTTTACTATTTCAAAGGTTTTGTCTTGTGTAGTCCCTCCTGCCCCATACGTTATTGAGACATAAAGCGGGTTAAGTTCAATGTATTTTTTAATTGTTTCCTTAAACTTCTCTTCTTGATCTCTTTCCTTAGGAGGAAAGAATTCAAGAGAAAAACCTGTTCTTTCGCTTTTATACCTTTCTTTTATCCTCAATTCGTTCATCCTTTCTTGGCTTTGAACCCTTTGCTAAAATAGTTAGATTTTATCATATAAAGATAATTTTTTAAATTTTATATTTTTATTTATATCATATAAGCGATTATCAAAGCAAAGAATAATTTAGTATTCTTTGATAGTGCTTCTTCATCAAATAGTATATTTATATGCTATAATAATTAGCAACCAATTAAATTTTTAAGGAGGAATTATCTTGGATCAGATAACAAAAGATTCTAATCTTTTACAGGTCGTAAAAGAATTTCCCGAAACTATCCCGGTTTTTATGTCGTTTGGTTTAGGTTGTATAGGATGTGCTGTTGCTAAATATGAAACAGTTGAACAGGGAGCAAATGGCCATGGAATAAACGCAGATGCTCTGGTAGAAGAATTAAACAAAGTCATAAGTAAGAAGGTCTCAAAATAAATTTCAGGGCAGGTTATCCTGCCCTTTTTATAACCCCAATTCTTCTGAATGCTTTAGCATTCCAGAATGTGCTAATTGTGCAAATTGTTCCAATTCAAGAGGTAGATATTTACAAATTAATATTTTCTCTCTATTTGCACCCTTTGCAAAACCTTTCTCATAAAATCTCCTACAAATAAACTCAGCGTCAATAGAACTTAGTTTCTTATCTGGGTGTATCAGGGCGCTAGCAACCACAAGGCCGCTTATTGCATCCGAACAAACGATGGCTGCTTCATCAAACGATTCTATATCCTCAATCCTACTTTTCCTGTGAGCTTGAACTATTTTGCAAACTTCTTCGTCAAATCCGTTTTCTCTTAATATTTTTGCACCAACTATTGCATGATTTTCTGGATCATTTTGTGTAATCTCGTAGTCAATATCGTGCATTAGACCTGCAGTTGCATACAGATTTGCATCCTTATCAAATTCTATGGCAATAGCCTCCATTACAGCTTCAACCGCAATGGAGTGCTTTATCATATAATCCTTTTTAAGATATTTCTTTAATAGTTCAATATTTCTATTGCGTTCACTCATCTGTCAAGCTCCGGATAAAGTGGGAATTTTAGACAAAGTTCACTCACCCTCTTCTTAAGCTCGTCTATTTTTTTCTCATCACCTCTAAAATCCAAAGCATCGGACATTATATTGCCAATTTCTACCATTTCGGCCTCTTTCATCCCTCTAGTAGTCAAAGCTGGCGTGCCAATTCTAATTCCACTTGCCTTCCATGGAGGTTCGGGATCAAAAGGTATGCTGTTTTTGTTCACAGTAATACCAATTCTTGCAAAGAGCGCTTCAGCATCCTTTCCAGAAATATTCGAAGCCCTCATGTCAATTAATATTAGATGGTTGTCTGTTCCCCCACTTACCAATCTCAACCCTCTTGAATTAAGAGTCTCAGCCAAAGCCTTAGCATTTTTTACTATTTGTTCGCCATATTTTTTAAATTCTGGAGTCATAGCTTCTTTGAAAGCCACAGCCTTAGCAGCTATTATGTGCATCAAAGGGCCTCCTTGATTCCCTGGAAAAACTGATTTATCAATTTTATCTTTAAGTTCTTCTTTACAAAGAATAAAACCTGATCTGGGCCCTCTTAATGTCTTGTGGGTTGTAGACGTCACCACATCTGCATATGGTACTGGAGAAGGGTGAAAGCCTGTTGCAATCAGTCCTGCAATGTGTGCCATATCAACCATAAGGAAAGCTCCTACTTCTTTTGCTATATAGGAGAATTTTTCAAAATCAATAATACGAGGATAGGCGCTTGCACCTGCAACAATAAGTTTGGGCTTGCTTTTCTTTGCAAGGTCCAAAACCTCGTCATAATCAATAGTCTCAGTATCCTCCCTTACACCATAGTGAACTACGTTAAACCACTTTCCAGAAACTGTTACCTGACTCCCGTGGGAAAGGTGCCCACCCTGATCGAGCCTCATACCCATATATGTATCTCCAGGATTTAAAAGTGCAAAATATACCGCAAGGTTTGCCTGAGTTCCAGAATGAGGTTGAACGTTTGCATGCTGTGCGCCAAAGAGTTTCTTAACTCTTTCCCTTGCGAGATCCTCAACAATATCCACACACTCACAACCGCCATAATATCTTTTTCCTGGAAGACCCTCAGCATATTTGTTTGTCAAAACAGTACCCATAGCCTCAAGCACTGCAATTGAAGTAAAGTTCTCTGAAGCAATTAACTCTAAACCGTTCCTTTGCCTTCCCAGCTCACACATTACTGCTTTAAAGACTTCTTCATCTGTCATCCTTAAAAAATTAAGCAACTCAACAACCTCCCATTAAAAATTATTTCTTCGAAAGAACTCTCTCTAAAACACGCTTTTTTATAACCCCTTCTCTTAAAATCTCAACCTTGTTGTCTAACTTTATTACTGTAGAAGGAGCATAGTAGATAAGTTCTCCCTTTGCAAAAAAGTCTATTCTCTTTAACAGCGTTTTATCAAACTCATTTGGTAATAATGGATCGATTTTACCACTAATATTCGCACTTGTCCCTATAATAGGAAAATTTATATCTTCAAAAATTTTTGTTATTACTGGATGAGAGACCACTCTTAAGGCTAGAAAGCCGTCAAGTATAACTTTTTCAGAAAGATTAAAGTTAAAAACAATTCTTGATACTATGGTCAAAGGACCAGGCCAAAAAATAGTAGAAAGCCTTAAAAACGTTTCTATATCAACATATTTAAAATTACCCTTTTCAAGCAACCAGGTCAGGGAGGGAATAAAGATTGGAAAACTTTTATCTGGCAATCTTCTTTTCACATCAAAGATGCGCGAAGCAACCTCTTCAGATCTTGCATCCCCAGTCAGAGCAAAAAGAGTATCTGTAGGAACTATGCCAATTTTATAGCTTCTAATCAGATCAGAAATTCCAGAACTACAAAAACGCTTTTCCAAAATTTAAGCCATCCACTTTATATCTGTAGCAAAAGCAAAAAAGGTATCAGGTTTATTTGCCTCACCAAAAATCTTTTCAGCTATATCTTTAATCTCTTCAAGCTTTGAGTCATCTGACACAAAAAATAAAAATGTTTTCTCTTTAATCTCATTTGCAAACATAATCTTTTCAATTGATTGAAAAGCTGACTCCTCAGAAAGAAGGGTTGTTCTTCCAGAACCACTACAATCAAAAAGGGTGACGTACAGTATTTCAAATCTTGAAAGAACTTTTAAGAAGTCAGGCAATAAATCTTTATTATCAACTACCATAAACATGGCAACTTTACTCAACTTTACCTCCAAATTATTTTGGTTTTACTAAATAAATTATAACTTTATCCTGTTCTATAGAAAGCCTTTAATAGTATAGGAGTTACTACGGTAGTAAGTATCGCAACTACAATTAACACAGAAAAAACCGACTTCGAAAGAACACCACTCATTAAGCCAATTGTTGCGATTATTATAGCAACTTCTCCTCTCGAAATCATACCCACACCAACTCTTAAGGAATCCATAAAGCTAAATCTCGCAACAAGTGCTCCAAAACCACAACCAATTATCTTCGTTAAAATAGCAATCAAAAATATTACAAAAGCATAAAAGTAAAGCCCAATTTCCATACTACCTCTTTCTACATATAAGCCTACACTGAAAAAAAATATAGGCGCAAAAATTGAATAAGCTAGTGTGCTAATCCTATCAGAAATCCTCTCGTTATACTCTGTAAAAGAAACCATAACACCAAGCAAATACGATCCTGTAATAGCAGCAAGCGAACCAAAAACTTCAGCGGTCCAGGAATACAGTATTATTAGAACAATTGTACCAGCAATCAAGGGTCTTGAAACCTTTAGTTTTGAAAAAAAATCTAAATAGCGCTTAAGGAAAAGTTTTGCTAAAAGTGTGGCTACAAATAAATAGCTAAAAATTCTGAAGAGCAAAAAGTAAATATTCCCCCTCCCAAGTTCAAATGCTATTACTAAAGACAAAATAATTATCCCTAAAATATCGTCAATGATAGCTGCGCCCAATATCGTCATACCAACCTTGCTTCTTAATTTTCCAAGCTCCATCAATGTCTGTGCAGAAATACTTACCGAAGTAGCAGTCAAAACCGCCCCTACAAAAATTGATTCCGAAAGCTTAAAACCCGAATATAAAGAAAAAATAGTTCCAGCAACAAGAGGCAGTATAACCCCAAAACTTGCAGAAGAAAACGCAGCCCACCCAATACTTCTAAATTCTTTTAACTCAGTCTGTAAGCCTGCAAAAAACATTAAGAATATTACCCCTATTTCAGAAAACAAAGCTATAAAATTGTTCATATGAACAATATTTAACATTGAAGGACCAAAAATAAGTCCTGCCAGAAGCTCACCAAACACTGCAGGCTGACCAAATCTTGCACTTATATTTCCAGACAATTTTGAGAGAAACAGTATAAGAGCGAATATTGGAAGAAAATTTAAAACAGCTTCTCTTTCCAAATAAACCTCATTCCATAGAGATATCTTTTATAGACAAGATCCCCTATAAAGTAAAATAGAAAACAAAAAACTAAAACTGTCCTAAAATCAAAGAAATACATTTCTCCAATATATTTAAATATAAGATAGGTAGATACAGAAAAAAACAAATCTCCAAAAAAAATTCCGACAAAAAATGAAATAATTGAAAAGGCTATGTATAAATATGGATAATAAGCGCCCGTCACATTCATAACAAAATCAGAAAACATTTCTATATAGCCATAATGTGCCACATACCCAAGAAGTACACAAAGAAGTAAGAAATAAAACACCCCACTATTTGTAGAATACATATCAATTTTCACAGCATTTATATCAATTTTAAACCTCAAAAATCCAATAATAACAAAAATTAGAGCTGCCACACCAATCACTTGATCAACGTAGGTGTAAGTAATCGAGAGAGTAGTAAAAATAAACATATAAAACAAGAATTCCCCTTCTTTTAAAGCCTTCATTACTTCAAATCTATGTTCTTTTAAAATGTAGACTAAATAGAAAATCAAACTTGCAATCATCAAGGGATAGAAGAAATAAAGATACGAAAGGTAATCCACCCCAGATACACAAAAAAAGTACAGAATAGGAATAGAAGAAAAAGGAAATAACCATTTTGAAAACAAACTGGTTATTTTACCATCAGACTCCCCCATATCTAAAAATATTTTAGCAAAAAAGAGAATATTTTCTTTGCCGTTTGCAATATTTTCAACACATGTTCTCACAAAGGACAGGGATAGAAGTGCTAGCAAAAAATTTAGATCAAACAAATAATATATTGGCAGAACCTGATAGCTTCTAGTAGCAAGCACGATACAAGCAAACAGGGCAAGTGAAAGAAAAGGTCTAAGTTTTAATCTAGAAAAAATCAGTATCGCTATATTTACATAAAATAAAATTAGTAATATCTGCTGCATCTATTCTCCCACAATCTTTTGAATATAATAGGCATTTTAACACAAATTTAAAAGTTTAAAAAAACAACCTGCAAAATACAGTTCTATATGCGCCAAAGCCTATACTGTTATGCTTTTCACATTCATACAAATCTCTCCTAAATCAAGCATTGAGTTTAGCAAAGAAATCTTTTCAAAGAAAAAAATTTTGTCAACTGTAATTTCAGCTTCCTTCAAAATACCTTTGTCTAAATAAAACTGTCTTTTAGTCCCATTTAGTAAGTAGCTTTCAGGCGTATACCATACACCATTTTTGTAAAATGCAATATTAGAATAGGAGGTATCAGTTACAAAATTATTTTTAACTATCAAGATCTCTTCAAAACCTTTACAACACTTTTTTAAATTATCAAAGATTCTTCTGTCAGAAAATTTATAGCTATAGTCTATCTGATTAGAAAATATTAACCTCAAAGATTCCAGCCTTTTAACGCTATACCTGCTAATGTCTATACTTTCCACTTTTTCACCATAAATAATCCTACACTTATAAATACCTCTACCAAAATCTTCTGGATCAGGCAGTGTTCTTTTAAGATCTATATTAGAAGTTCCAAAAAATTTTTTCTGTGTTATATCAATTCTCCTCTGATGATATTCAAGATTAAAGTAATCAGAATTATGTAATTTTATTGTTTCAATAAATTGGCACATATATTTTCTCAATCAATTCTTTATACTCTTTGTTAACGTCACTATATATAGTTATTCCACCGCCACTCTTAAAAAACAACTTATTTTCTGTTTTTTCTATAAACCTTATTAATACATAACTTTCTAAATTACTACCATCGAAATATCCTCCAACTCCTGTATAATACCCTCTTTTATATGTTTCTACTTCTTTTATCTTTTTCACAGTAGCCTCTTTTGGAGCCCCACTGATTGAACCTGCGGGGAGCAAAGAGACTATTATATTGCCCAACCTTTTTTTATAGTCATCTCCTAAATAGCCACGTATTTCAGAACTGGTTTGATAAATTTCTCCTTTAATAGTTTTTATTTTTGAAAAGAATCTAAATCTTTTAACCTTGATTTCGTCAGCAACCATTCCCAGATCGTTTCTGATCAGATCTACAATCGTAGCATGTTCTGCAAGCTCCTTTTCATCACTCTTTAAAATTTTTCTTGCATTTGGCATCCTTGCATCTATCGTCCCCTTCATTGGATAGGCAAATATAAACCCATCTCTGATTTTAATAAATATCTCAGGCGAGAAACATGTAAATAAATCGTCAACGTATAGCTTAAACGCGGATCTACTCATCAAAAATATTTCAAATAGGCTAAGATTCGTACTAATCTCAGTTTGAAAAGTTAGATTTACCAAGTATGAGTGCCCATCTATTTCATACTTTTGAACTGATTCAAAAGCTTTCTTGTATTCTGTCAAAGAAATTGGCTTACTTTCAAATACTATTTCCTTGTTGCTTCGTTTGTTTTGATAGCATTCTTCATAATTCTTAAAGTCATTGATATTAAAATAAATCTCTTTTGAGAAAAGTCTATCCCCATAAAAAAGTTTGAAATCATCTACCTCAAAATCCACAATAAAAAAAAATGGGATTGATTTTAAGGATAAAAAATTAACCTGTCTGATAAATTCATCCGCACACAAAAACATAAAATTTATTCTACAGACCAAAAATACTGCTGTAAATACCCAAACTCAAAATAGGACATAGTTAAATACATGTGTTATGATTTATTTAAACAAAAATTAAAACTTTATAATTAGGGAGGAAAGAGAATTTTTTTCTCTTTATAGAGCATGAATAAAATTGTAATTGCTCCTGACTCATACAAAGGTTGTCTTAACGCACTTGAAGTTTCTAAAGCAATTGAAAGTGCTTTTCTGGAATTTTACCCAAAAATAAATATAGTTAAAGTTCCAATCGCAGACGGGGGAGAGGGCACTGTCGATGCATTGGTAACTGCTACGAATGGAAAGTTTATGTATAGCGAGGTTTTAGATCCTTTAGGCCAAAAAATAGTTGCAAAATGGGGGATATTAGGAGATGGTACCACTGCTATTATCGAGATGGCTTCAGCCTCAGGGCTTCCACTGCTCCCAAGGGAAAAGAGAAATCCTTATATCACTTCTACTTTTGGCACAGGACAACTTATATTATCAGCTTTAGATGCAAATTGTAAAAAAATTGTTATTGGCATAGGTGGTAGCGCTACAAACGATGCCGGGGCTGGAATGGCAAAGGCACTGGGAGTAAAATTCTACGACATCTCTGGAAATGAATTAGAAGAAGGGGGATATGCACTGCAAAAATTATCAAATATAGATATTTCAAAGATAGATCCACGCATAAAAAATACTGAGATTCTTGTAGCATGTGACGTTGATAATCCCCTGTGCGGACCTCGAGGGGCATCGGCTGTATACGGCCCACAAAAAGGTGCAACTCCTGAAATGGTAAAGGAGTTAGACATTGCTCTTTCAAACTTTGCCAAAATTGCTCGAAAAGTAACAGGAAAAGACGTCAAAGACGTCCCTGGTTCGGGAGCAGCAGGAGGACTTGGTGCAGGTTTAATGTTATTTGCCGGAGCTTCCCTTGTCCCTGGAGTAAAGTTAGTTCTGGAAATTACTCATTTTGACAACATTGTAAAGGATGCAGATCTTGTCATAACTGGAGAGGGCAATACAGATTTCCAAACCGCCTTTGGAAAAGCGCCAGTGGGAGTTGCAAAAGCAGCTAAAAAGTACAATATACCAGTAATATGTATCTCGGGAGGACTTTCAGAGGGCTACGAATCAGTTTATGAAAGTGGCATTGATGCAATAATAAGCATATCAGCAGGACCAATCTCGCTGGAAGAGTGCATACTAAAAGGAGAAAATCTACTAAAATCTGCTACAAAAAGGCTTATAAGAACGTTGAACGTAGGAATGCTTATAGAAAAAAGAAGCGGCCAAAATAAACGTTTTTAGCCGCTCAAAATTTTTAACCCTTTACAGTTTTCACTCCAAGATCTAGTGCCTGGTAATTTAGCGGCAAGAGGTGATGATATTTGCTGGAGAAAACTTTTGGAAGCACTTCCTTTATACTATCTACAGGCATAATGTTTGACACTCCTATATAAGCTCCAAGCATAATCATATTTGCTAACTGAGGCTTCCCCAACTGGTTTGCAAGATGGTTTATTTCAATCCCAACTACCTTCGAAGCCCTATCAGAAACTACCTTTTCTTTTATCAAAGAAGCGTTATACATCAATATACCGTTTTCTTTTAACATTGGAGAAAATTTCTCAAGCGAAGGCTGATTCATAATAATCAAAGAAGTAGGTTCATCTATATATGGCGAAGATACTGCTTCGTCAGATATGACTACCATACAGTTTGCAGTACCGCCTCTTTGCTCAGGCCCATAACTGGGAAGATAGCTTACTTCTTTACCGAAATTGAGCCCTGCATACGCGAGAACCTGACCCATAGTCATAACCCCTTGTCCGCCAAAACCTGCGATGATTAATTCCTCAGTCATCCAGACCTACCTCCTTATAAACTCCCAGCGGAAATTGCTTCGCCATGTTCTCTTCTACCCACTTTGCAGCCTCTACCGGTGGCATCCCCCAACCCGTTGGACAGGCACTCAAGAATTCTACCAGAGAAAAGCCCTTTTCTTGAAGCTGATATTTGAAGGCTTTTCTTACAGCATTCTTTGCCTTAATAACGTGTTTTGAAGAAGATACCATCACTCTTTCCACATAAGCTACGCCATCAAAAGGCGCAAGCATTTCAGAAACCCTTATAGGATAACCCTGTTTTTTTACATCCCTTCCAAACGGAGTAGTAGCAGTTTTCATTCCAGGCAAGGTAGTTGGCGCCATCTGGCCTCCAGTCATCCCGTAAATTGCGTTGTTAACAAAAAATACACATATATTTTCGCCCCTTGCAGCAGCATGAACTATTTCAGCTGTACCAATAGCTGCAAGGTCCCCATCCCCTTGATAAGTAAGAACAAATTTGTCCTTCGACACCCTTTTTATTGCCGTTGCTACAGCAGGAGCCCTGCCATGTGCAGCTTCTGAAACGTCTGTATCAAAATACTCATAAATATAAACAGCGCAGCCTACTGGTTGTACAACAATTGTCTTCTCTCTTAGGTCAAATTCATCAATTGTCTCCGCTATTAACCTGTGAATTATACCATGGTGACATCCGGGACAATAGTGAAACTGTTTTCCCGTTAAAGATCTGGGTCTCTCAAGGATTTGATTGGACATTTCTACATGCCCCCTTCCAGAAGGGATTTTAGTTTAAGATAAAGCTCATTTGGCGATGGGACTACTCCACCAGCCCTTCCATAAAACTTTACTTCAATATCATCTGGCACCACGCGCCTTACGTCTTCAAGCATCTGACCATAACTCATTTCACTAACAAACACCAGTTTTGACTTCCTGGACGCACTCTTCAAGGCATCTTCAGGAAACGGCCAAAGAGAAATCGGCCTGAAAAAGCCTATTTTTTTCCCTTCATTTCTTAACCTCTGAACAGCACTTCTTAATATCCTTGCCACAGTGCCATAAGCTACTGCTAGAACATCCATATCATCAAATATATCCTCTTCAAATTTTATTTCCTCATTAACATTCTTAAATTTTTCCTGCAAAATTAAATTATGTTCCTCCAGGGTCTTGGGGTCAAGGTAAAATGAAAGCACCTTATTTGCGCTCCTACCTTTGGCTCCTGTAAGTGCCCAGCTTTTAACAGAGGGTTTACTTAAGCCATGCTCTGGAAGACTTACCGGTTCCATAATCTGCCCAAGCGCTCCATCTGCCAGAATCATCACCGGATGCCTATACTTTTCAGCTATATCAAAGGCGCCATAAACCAAAGATGCAGCCTCCGAAACAGACGAAGGAGCAAAGGTAATTAATTTATAATCACCATGCCCTCCACCCTTTGTAGACTGAAAATAATCACTCTGAGAAGGCTGGATATTCCCAAGACCAGGCCCCCCTCTCATCACGTTTATCAAAACAGCAGGAAGTTGAGCTCCTACTAAATAAGATATACCTTCTTGCATCAGACTAACTCCGGGACTGGAAGATGAAGTCATAACCCTCACTCCTGCAGCCGCAGCTCCATAAACCATATTTATAACTGATACTTCACTTTCAGCTTGCAAAAAGACTCCTTTAACTTCTGGCATTCTCCTGGACATATAGTGTATTAACTCTGTTTGAGGAGTAATAGGATATCCAAAATAAGCGTAGCATCCAGCCCTTATTGCAGCCTCAGCCATAGCTTCTGTTCCTTTCATTAAAACTCTCATAATATCCCTCCTTTACAAAACAAATTATTTTTCTACCTCTACTTTCTCATCTCTATAGACTGTAATTGCAATATCAGGACATACCATATAACAAAAGCCACAGCCTTTACACTCTTCTCCAACGAACTCGCTTACTCTATAGCTCTTTGAATTAAACTTTTCACCAATTCTCAAGTTTCCAAAATTACAAGCTGCTACACATAGACCACAGCCTTTACATCTCTCCTCGTCAATTATCACCCTTGCCATTATTTAGAACCTCCCTTCTTCCCACGGATAAAGTAACAAAGGACTTATTGGAATATAGTCTTTGAAATATTTTATAAAATCTTCTTGAACAAACCTAAAAAGTACATCAAATTCCAGTTTTTCAGCAATTTCATTTGCTAGCTTCTCTCCTAAAAGCATCTCCTCCAGGGTAGAACCTTCACCTAAATAAAGATTTATTATCAATTTTTTAAAAATAAGCTTACTGGATTTCTGAATAGAGTTAATAGTTTCTTTTACTGCTTCATAAGAGTTCGAAAAGGGTCTGAAGGGGTTCAAGACAAAAATAGGAACAGTATTTCTTCTCATTAAAATATCGTTCAATGACCCAAGTACAATAGCTCCATCACTATTTCCTCCGATATCTATAACCAAAAACCTGTTTTTTTCTTCAATTATACTTCTAATTTTATAAGCAACAATGGGCATATCTATATTGATAAATTCATCAGGAATGCTGATTATCTCAAAAGGTAGTTCAAGTCTCTTTTCGAATCTTACATGTCTAATCGTTCTCATAATCTTAACGTTATCAAGGTCTATAACTGAAACTGGCCTGTCCTTTGAAAAAATCTCGCCTAATTTCAAAACGATTTCTGATTTACCAGATCCGGCCTCGCCACAAAGAACGTAAATAGGGTAATCGTTCATTTTGACAAAAGCATTCTGGAATCCACTATAACCACAGAGTCTTTATACGCAAACACCGGGTTAAATTCCATCTCTTTGATTTCAGGATGTAAATACATTATTTGTGAAAACCTTACAAGTAATTCAGCTATCTTTTCCTGATCAACAGGATCCTCCCCTCTAAAGCCAGTTAAAATATTATACGATTTCAACTCTTTTATCATAGACATAGCAATTTGTTTTGTTATCGGAGCGATTGCAAAAACCACGTCTTTTAAGACTTCAACATAAATGCCGCCTAAACCAAACATTACTACAGGACCAAAGTATTTATCATTAAAGCCGCCAACAATAAGCTCTATGCCTTTCTTTTCCATCTTTTGGTACGATATTCCCATCACCTTTGCAGCCGGATCGTATTTTTTTGCATTCTCAACAATTTTTTTGTATGCATCAACTAATTCATCTTTTGATTTTATCCCTAGAATTACTCCTCCAGCATCAGTTTTGTGGATTATCTCATGAGATACTACTTTGGCAACGCCAGGAAATACAATGTTTTTAGAATTAAGAATATCATCAATACTGGCAAAAAAATAACTCTTAGATAAAGGCATTTTATAATTATTTAAAAATTCAGAAAGGTTAGGTTCTATTAAAGAAATTTTTTTCGACTTTAGAGCTTTTGAAATTATAACATTTGCCTTCCTGGAAACTTTTAAAGATAAATCCGAAGCGTTCCAACTGTCCTTTTCCTTCAACTTTGTATATAACGAAGATATGTACAACGAATCAACACAATCAATAATATTGTTATAAACCAACATCCCTTTTTTTTCTAACTTTAACTTTACTCTATTGGTATAATTTCCACCAATCATAATTGAATAATAAGGTTTGGAACTTGTTATGATTTCCGCCGGAAGAACATTTACTATCTTTTCGTCCATACCAGGAACCTGTATGAGATTTATCCCCAATACAGCATCAACATTTTCATCTGCTTGAATAATCTTTAGAGATTTAACGAAATCATCTTCTGTTCCCGAACCTGTAATATCTACTGGATTGTTGACACTGGCAAAAGCTGGCAAAAAGCTTTTTAATTTTTTTTTCGTGGAATCTGACAAATTAGCCATCTTAAAGGATTTTTCAATAGCATAGTCCGTTGTCATAACACCTGCACCGCCGCCATTTGTTAAAATAGCTATTCTGTTACCCGTTACAGGACCAGACTTTACTAAAGCTTTAGCTGCGTTAAATAGTTCTCTATAGTCTTTAACCAAAATCAATCCTGCTTGTTTGCAGGCGCTCTTGAAAAGCAGACCACTTCCTGCCATGCTTCCAGTATGAGACGCTGCAGCCTTTGTTCCCTCTTCAGTAAGGCCTGATTTCATAATTAAAATTGGCTTTCTCTTAGATGCCTTACTTGCCTTTTCAAAAAAAGCTCTAGGATTATCTACACCTTCTATATAAAGACAAATTACCTCTGTATCGTCATCTTCAATAAGATAGTCAATCAGGTCAAGTTCGTTTACGTCTACCTTATTTCCATAGGAAACGCCTTTAGAAATGCCAATCTTTTCTGACGCAGCCCAGTCCATTATAGCTGCAAGAAAAGCACCGCTTTGTGACAAAAAAGCTATACTTCCTGGACCAGGTCTTGCCTGTTTCTGTTTAGAAAGAAATGAAGTGTCAAGTCTGGATTTGGCATCATAAATGCCCAGACAATTTGGGCCAATAATTCTCATCGAATATTTTCTTGCAATTTCCAATAATTTATCTTCTAAATCCTTCCTCCCGACTTCTTTAAAGCCCGAGGTTACAATAACAACACCTAAACAGCCAGCCCTACCAGCATCTTCTAGAACGATTGGTACAATGTCTCTTGGCACAGAAATTATTGCAAGATCTATGGGTTCAAACAGATCTTGAAGACTAGCATAAGTTCTCATTCCCAAAATTTCTGTTGCATTGGGATTGATTGGAAAAACCTGACCCTTAAAGTCCAGAAGATTTTCAAGGATAGTGTAACCTACCGATCCAGGCTTCCTTGAAGCCCCCAATACAGCTACATTTCTTGGATTAAAGAAAAAATCAAGTTCTAAGTTTTTCTCTATGTTTTCACTTGATGGGTACACTAAAGCGTTCACTTCCTCTCTTACAGTGAATTTTGATCTTTGTTAGAAGCTAAAAAGTTATCGATTTCCTCTACAATAAGCTTAACTAATCTTGGTAGTTTTTCTTTTACTGGTTCACTAAGCTCCATTGAAAACTCCAGGTTCATTGGCTCCATACCGAAAAATATGCTCCTTTTTGGCTTTTTGCCAACGAACTCAGCTAAACTCAGCGTTTCTGGAATCCCTATTTGGTGAGGAGACAACGCAATACTCTTTTGATATTTCATCTCTTCAGGTTTATACTTATAAATTGTGCCAGGTTTATTCCCTCCCCTAACGGCATCAACAAATATTGCGAAATCTACCCCTTCAAAATAAACTATCAAATCAGGACCGCTTGTACCTCCTGCCAAAAGATCAACCTCATCTGGCAAAGAAACCTTTTTTAATTCTTTTATCACATGTACTCCTAATCCATCATCTCCCTGCAACTCATTTCCAATTCCTATTACCAATATTTTCATACATTCCCCTCAAATCAAGATTTAACCCCTAATAAATGAAAACAAATTTATTATGAATTGGTTTTTTATTTTTGTCAAATAAATTAAATTAACAGCTTTAATTAAATGTAAAAAAAATTATAAATAAGTTCGAATATATTGTGTGCTTGGTACTTATAAAATGGCATTTATATTTTTTTTATTGTGATTTCCTGAAATAGCTGATTGCAATTTATGACTCTCTATAATAGCCTTTTGTTCCTGGGCCTGCATAATAATCATCTGTGCTTGAGATGCCACAGTATAATCCTGACTAGAAGGCTCAGCAGGTGCTAGGGCAGCTCTAATAACCGTTTGCATCTTTTGTATTGTAGCATCTGGATTGTTTGGCACGGGAGAAACGTCAATTGTCACATCGCCGCCAACAGCATACAGCTTGCCATCAGGTCCAGTAACGTACACGTAATTAGGGCCAGATGCAGCTAACCCTCCAGAAGCAGCAATGTGGGCTTGTTCATGAGCCCTAACTTCTTGATCCCTTTTTCTCAATTGCTCTATTTCTAGTTCAACCTGGGCAGAAAATTTCTGTTTTAGCGACGAGACCAGACTGGAACCTGAACTATTATTCAAATTAGCTATGTTAGATACACTGCTATTTCCAGAGGAACTAATAACACCAGGCATTGAAACGTTACTCGCCTCCGACATCTTACTCCTCCAAAGAAGTGAGTATCATACCTAAAAACTAATTATATTATACTAAAAAGCCCCGGATTTATAAAACACATCCGGGGCAAAAAACTAAATTTAAACTTAATCCTTTTTAGCAATACCAAAAAACATGAGCGGTACCTGATCCCATGCTTCTGTAACAGAAAGATAAACGTGACCAATTATAAATATAATGAACGCAAACATACCAAAATAGTGCCACAGTCTTAAATAATACAAACCTCCAAAGAAGTGTACTACACCAGAAAAAGCGCCTGTTGGCCACAAAAGAGCAAAGCCAGTAGTTGCCTGGAAAATAAAAAGTACAATCAAAAGCCAACTATAAGCTACTTTCTGAAGTGGGTTATACTTTCCTGTATGGGGATGAGGACCTAAGAAAAGATAATACTTGATTTGTGGAATGATGTTTTTAAAATCTTCCTTCGTATACGCAAACTCTCTCCAATCCCTATCTGAACCAGCAAAAGCAAAGTAAATCCTAAATATTGCATTTAAGATCCAAATATATGCCAGCGAAAAGTGAAGCCATCTAAGAGCGCCCATCCATCCTGGTGCAAATGGGCTATGAATATACCATCCAGATATAATAAGGCCTAACATGCACAGCAAATTAATCCAGTGCATAACTCTTTGTGGCAGTGGATGATCTTCTAAACGCGCCATAGTATACCTCCCTACTCCACAACAAACTTCAAGATGCGGTTACTCTCTGGATGGATAATGTGAACTGCACATGCAAGACACGGGTCAAATGACCTGATGTTTCTTACAACATTTATTGGGTTTTCTGGGTCTGGCACGGGAATTCCTATCAGGGATTGCTCATATTGGCCACGAACGTTGTTGGCATCTCTGGGAGAAGCGTTCCATGTAGTAGGAACTACCTGCTGATAATTCTTTAACTTCTTCCCCTCAATTATCGCCCAGTGACTCAAAAATCCCCTTGGTGCCTCAACAAAGCCAAAACCCCTCGCATTATCTGGTGTGGGCTTGTCATCATTAACAATCAGTGGTCCCTTACCCATTAACGAGGCAAGTTGATCTACCCACTTCATAACGTTCTTTGACACGTCTACGGCTTGATAAGCTCTTGCAGCATGGCGAGCTAAAAATCCTGGTTTGATATTTAGTTTTGTAACAATATCCATAAACTCTTTCGGCTGAACCGTCATAGCCCAGGCAAGTGGGCCCACTTCATAAGGCTTTCCGTCGTAACGTGGAGCCTTTAAGAAGCTGTATGCACCCTCTTTCTTGAGGTTGAACTTGGTCTCGCCCTCAAATGGTTGGAGAAGTGGTTGATTATTCGAATAATCATACCAGGAGTGGGCTACTGATTCAGCAATCTTCTGACCATCAAGAGGTTGTACTGCACCTAGATTGCCATCTGTAACTACGCCGCCCTTCCACAAGAAATCCTTACCGCTATTGTCTAGAGGAAATTCTGGTCCTGAAAGATAATTGTTATATCCACCTCCAAGTCCTGCCTGACCTACAGGAAGAAGAGGTCCTGATCCAAGGAAGAGTATGTCTTTCCAGTAAACGTTTTGCACGAAATCAATTACCTTTGCAATATACTCTTTATACTTTACCAGATCTTCAAGATTCGGATGATATGTAACTCCGCCCTGGATTACTCCTGCTTGGTGAGGTGATTTCCCGCCAAATATTGCTATGCACTTTTGGGCAATAGCTCTTGCCTCAATAGCCTGCAGGTAGTGGTGAACAAGCGTTGTAACTATTTCTGGATCTGTAAGAGTATATTGATCGTTTTTATATGTAGGCGTAAATGGCGAAGTATCGTTCGCCTTGACAAGCGCTACAATCTTATCCTTTATAGCCAGTAGCTTTGGATCATTCCCTTTATAACCTGCAACTGCTGTAATATCGATATAATCAGGTGCATTTAGGTTATAAAAGATCTGGATATGATCTCCCATATATAAAGCTGCAAGCATAAGATTCCTAAGAAGTATACCTGCCTCTGGAACTTTACAGCCATATGCCATATCTAAAGCCCTTGAAGAACATAGCCCATGTACCATAGTGCAAACGCCACAAGATCTCTCTGTGACGTAAATAGCATCCATTGGCTGTCTACCAATAAGCATGGCTTCAAACCCTCTTGCCATTGTGCCTGACGACCATGCGTCCTTAACTACGCCATTTTCAACCTCAACTTCTATCCTCAAATGCCCTTCAATTCTTGTAACTGGATCTATAACAATTTTGTTCGCCATAGTTACTTATCTCCCTCCTTCTTCTTGCCAAATACAGAGCGGCCAACAAGGTGGGCAGCAACTCCTAGCGCAGTCACAGCTGCAGCTACCGTGCCTACTGTTTCAGATGGCACTCCACCAATACCTGGCAAATTAACGTCATTTGACTTCTCATAAAGAGGAGAGAACCCAGCATAAAATTCGGGCTGAGAACATCCAGCACAAGGAGCACCAGCTTTTATACACCAGTTTACGTTGTCATTAAAACCTCTTGAGGGACAATCGCTAAAAGTGAATGGTCCCTTACAACCCTTTAGATACAAACAGTATTCAGCCTGACTTGGATCACCATAATTAGTTACGAATTCGCCTCTCTCAAAGTGTCCCCTTCTTGGACAATTGTCATGAATGAGGGTCCCGAAAAACATTAGAGGTCTCTGGTGAATGTCAAGCGGCGGAGCTTTCTTAAAAGTAAGATAATAAACAAGGGTCCCCGCAAGATGATCTGGATTACATGGGCACATTGGAAGGTTTATAACCTTTTCCTTTCCAACAATATCGCTTACTCCTCTGCCCTTTGAAGGAGTTGCTTGCACTACACCGCCCCAGCTAGCACAGGAGCCTAGCGCTATGACTACGGCAGCGTTTTTATAAGCTTCTTTAAGTGTCTCGACTACTGGCCTTCTGGCAGGATTAGTATCGCTCATAGTCCCTGCCGTGCAAAAAAGAGGATCTGCAGTTGGTATCGAACCCTCAACCACCAAAACGTATCCTGGAGTCTTCATAGCTTCATCCAAAGCCTTGTCGGCAACATATCCACTACCAAACATAAGGGTCTCGTGATACTTCAAACTTATGGTATCAAGAATAATCTGTGCAGGAGTAGGTTCTGTTAAATTAAGGAAAGCTTCTGAACAACCAGCACAGTCTTGAGCCTCTAACCATATTACAGGAGCTTTTTTACTTGCGTTTTCGACTGCATCAGCAATCTTTGGAGCAAAAGATTCACTCAAACCTAAATATACGGCCATCGCCGCACAGGCTTTCATAAAATCCCTTCTACTAACCTTATTCTTAGCCAAATTAGATAACAAAAAACAACACCCCCTTCATGAAGGTAAAAATTCTTGGAGCAAATAACAAAAACGTTGTTTTCCTGTTACCCCTCCTCTCTTTTTATGAGAGTTGTTGATAAAATCCTGTAAGGCAAATCCCTTCATAAGACTTACCCAAGAGTAATTACCTTGATTAGATATTATATAACAAAATTTGAATTTTTTATAAATTCAGATAATTCAAATATTTTTTCTTTTTATAATACTTGAGCTTTTATATCCGGAATAAATAGAATTAATATACTTTACAAGTAAAATATCACTTTATTCAAACCCAGAATCACTTTCTAAAAACTTGACTAAGTTGTGTTTTAAGCCTTTAAAAGCTTAGAATTTATCTAGATAATTTATATATTCTTTTATGCCTGTCTCAAGATCATATTCTGGAATATACCCAAGAAAAGACCTTGCTCTTGAAATATCAGCCTGGGTCAAATTCTGATAAAAGTCATATGGGCAATCAAAATATTCTACATTGATATCCTTTTTCGTAACATCAGAAATAATCTTTACAATATCGTTAAATGACCTTGCTATTCCTGTAGCTATATTAAATATACCAGATACGTCACTTTCCATGGCTTTTATGTTTGCATTTACTACGTCTTTTATATACACAAAATCCCTTTTTTGCTCACCATATTTAAACAATCTTGGGTTTTGCCCCTTTTTAATTCTCATAAACATTTGCCTTATCATACTTGCATATTCACCTTTAAAATCCTCACCTGGACCATACACGTTAAAGTACCTCATACCGCAAACCTGGATATCAGGATTTATTTTCATAAACTTAAGCGCAATCATATCCATTGCATATTTTGAAAAACCATAAACGTTTTCTGGCACCAGGCCTTCATCTTCTTTTTGCGGCGCAGGTGAATTTCCATAAACTGCAGCGCTTGATGCATAGATCACCTTTGATTTAGAACACTTTGCTAGATCAAGCAAATATTTAAATGACTCTGCATTTACTCTCATAACTAAACCTTGATCTAAGACCCTTGTGTCAGATATAGCACCTTCGTGGAAAATAACGTCAAATCTATAGCTCTTTAACCTTTCCCAGACTTCTTTGAGAGAAATGTCGGCAGTTATCACTTCTCCTTTAAAACCCAGAAGATTTTTAAAATGACCTCCAGAAGAAAAGTCATCTAAAGCATATATTTCATAAGTAGGAAAGTGATTTTCAAGAGCCTTAACTAAATTAGAACCTATAAAGCCCGCTGCTCCAGTAACTAAAATTCTCAAAGTATCAACCTCTTTTCAATTTTTTAGTAAAAATTTAATTTTTTAAAGAATATTATATATCATAAAAAACCTGCAATTAAAGTTAGCCTCAAAATAAAAAATAAAAATTGTTGGCAAAATTTTAAAATTATCTAATAAAAATAAAGGCAATTTTCTAACTAAATGTTAATAAACATAGTATAATATATGATATATTAAGAAAAATTTAATTTCACTCTGGAGGTCTAAAATGTTTGAAAAGTTTACCGAAAAGGCAGCCAAGGCTATAATCCTTGCCCAGGAAGAAGCCAAGCGCTTAGGCCATAATTTTGTCGGTACTGAACATATACTTTTAGGTCTCTTGGCTGAAGGTACAGGAATAGCTAACAAAGTTATTACTTCAATGGACATTGAACCTCAAGATATAAGACGTGAAGTAGAAAGGCTTATAGGCCGTGGCGGCGGCACGCTTATATCAGAAATTCCTTTCACGCCAAGGGCAAAAAGAGTACTTGAACTCTCCTGGGAAGAGGCAAGGCTCCTGGGGCACAATCACATCGGTACTGAACATATCCTTCTGGGGTTGCTTCGAGAAGGAGAAGGAATAGGCGCAAGAGTTTTAAAATCTTTTAACATGGACATTGGAAAGGTTAGAAGCCAGATTATTCAAATAATATCTGGAGGTTCTGTAATAAAGAGCAAAGAATCAGGGCGAACTCCACTTTTGAATGAATTCGGAAGAGATCTTACAGCATTAGCTCGTGAAAAAAAGCTTGATCCCGTAATAGGTAGAAATAAAGAGATAAGAAGGCTAATCCAGATAATGTGCAGAAGGACAAAAAATAATCCTGTTCTAATAGGAGATCCAGGCGTAGGAAAAACAGCTATAGTAGAGGGGCTTGCACAAGCAATTGTAGACAACAGCGTTCCACCAATATTAAGGAAGAAGCGTCTGATTTCTCTTGATTTAGGATTATTAATAGCCGGCACAAAGTATCGCGGTGAATTTGAAGATAGATTAAAAAAGATAACTGAAGAGATAAAAAATGCTGGAAATATAATACTCTTTATAGACGAATTACACACAATTGTTGGAGCAGGAGCAGCAGAAGGTGCGGTAGATGCAGCAAATATACTTAAACCCGCCCTTGCGAGAGGTGAAATCCAGTGTATTGGAGCAACCACGGTAGAGGACTACAGAAAGCATCTTGAAAAGGATGCAGGTCTTGAAAGAAGATTTCATCCCATACACGTAGAAGAACCCACCCAAGAAGAGGCTATTCAGATACTCTTTGGCTTAAAAGAAAAGTATGAAGCACACCATGGAGTAAAAATTACTGAGGATGCAATTACTTCGTCCGTTAAGCTTGCCAAAAGATACATCTCCGATAGGTTTCTCCCGGATAAGGCAATTGACATTCTTGATGAGGCCTCAGCAAAGGTTAAACTCAAAGAACCAGTGACATCAGAATCATGGAAAGAGCTTTATAAAAAGTTGGAAAACGTTATTGAAGAAAAAGAAAATGTTATAAAGATGCAAGATTTTGAGAAAGCCGCAACCCTGAGAGATAATGAACAAAAGATAAGAAACGAAATATCTGATTTTACCAATCAAGAAGAAGTTAACGCTCTTGAGGTCAAAGTAGTAACAGAAGAGGACATAGCTGAAGTGGTTAGCGAGTGGACTGGCATCGAGTTAAAAAAACTTACAGAATCAGAAATGAAAAAGTTATTAAACCTGGAGGCAGCCTTGCACACAAGAATTGTTTCACAAGATGAGGCTGTAGTCTCAATTGCAAAGACGTTAAGAAGAACAAGAGCTGGGCTTCAAGATCCCAAAAAGCCACTCGGTTCTTTCTTGTTTTTAGGACCAACGGGCGTTGGAAAAACAGAACTTGCAAAAACGCTGGCAGAATATTTATTTGGTAGCGAAGAATCTCTTTTGAGATTCGATATGTCTGAATATATGGAAAAGCATACCGTATCAAGATTAATTGGCGCACCTCCTGGTTATGTAGGATATACGGAGGGAGGCCAGCTAACAGATGCCGTCAGAAGGAGACCTTCGTCAGTTATATTGTTTGATGAAATAGAAAAGGCACATCCAGATGTTTTTAATCTCTTGTTACAAATTTTGGACGACGGAAGATTAACTGACGGTAAGGGCAGAACGGTAAACTTCAAGAATACCATACTTATAATGACTTCAAATTTAGGAACGCACATGCTAAAGGAAGGTTCTCCTGGTTTTCTAGCAAGCTCAAATTCGCTTGACTATGAAAAACTAAAAAGCCAGATTCAAAGAGAATTAAAAGATACCTTCAGGCCAGAATTCTTAAACAGGATAGACGAGATAATTATTTTCAATTCTTTAACACAAGAAGACATGGTGAACATTACAAAAAAGATGTTAGAAAACGTAAAAGAAAAACTAAAATCCAACCTGATAGATATAACGTTCTCCGAAAGAGTTATTAATCAACTGGCAAAGGAAGGATATGATCCAAAGTTCGGTGCTAGACCTCTAAAAAGATTGATTCAAAAGAAAATAGAGGACCCAATCGCTGACAAAATTATAGAGGGTTCAATCAAGCAGTGCGATTCTATAGAAGTTGATTACGATTCATGTGAATTTGTATTCAAAAATACTCAAGAGCTTGTATCAACGAGGAGTAGCAATAGCAAATAAAAGTAAGGATAACTTTATATGTATAGAGTGTGGGTATGAAAGCTCTGTCTGGAGAGGGCAGTGTCCGAATTGTAACTCCTGGAACAGTTTCCAGAGCAAAAAGGATATTTTAGAAAAAAAGGATATTTTAGATCTAGAAAACTTAACTTATGTTGAAGAAGAAAGGCTACTGTTCGATCTTAAAGACCTGAATGATATTTTTGGTGGCGGAGTCGTAAAAGGCTCTGTCACCTTGCTTTCTGGAGAGCCAGGCATAGGAAAATCGACATTAGCCCTTCAAATGGCAGATCAAATAGCTAGCAAATATCAGGATGTCTTATACATTTCGAGCGAAGAATCTGCAAACCAAGTGGCATCAAGAGCAAAAAGATTAAAACTCAACGAAAAAAAGATCAAAATCATATCCTGTTCAGACCTAAAAAAAATCCTTAAAGCTCTAAAGAATCATAATTTTTCTATGATCGTAATAGACTCAATACAAATGCTTTACGATTCCGAAGGTAACTCTACTTTAGGTTCCTTATCACAGATAAAACAATGTGCATCAAAAATAAATCTATTTTCCAAAGAATCAAATATACCCTTTTTGTTAATTGGTCACATAAATAAAGAAGGCTCAATTGCTGGACCAAAATTTATAGAACATCTGGTTGATAGCGTCTTATTTTTCCAGGGAGATAGATCTAGTGCAATTAGAACCCTAAGATCTCTAAAAAATCGATTCGGATCTACAAACGAGTTAGTTATCTTCGAAATGAAAGAAGAGGGCTTAATAAAACCTAAAAACCTATCACAACTAATTTTACAAAATAGCGATCTATCTGGCACAACCTTTTGTATTACAATCGAGGGGTCAAGGCCTCTTCTGGTACAGGTTGAATCCCTGGTCAATCAATCCTTCAAAACGAGCCCTACCAGGCTCTCTCATGGAATTAACTTTAATCACTTTATGCTTATAATTGCAATATTAGAAAAACACCTGAGCATAAAAATGTATGATAAAGATATTTATTTAAACATTACAGGTGGCATAACCACTGAAGATAGAGGAATTGATCTTGCAATTGCAGCTTCGTTAATTTCGTCTTATTATGATATTATGATACCTAAGAGTACTATTTTTATAGGCGAATGCTCTTTGTCTGGTGAAATCAGAAACGTTTATCAAATCGAAAAACGTCTTAACGAAGCAGTAAAACTTGGCATAGAAAATGCCTTTATTAGTAGTGTAGAGATGAATTTTAAGAATATTAATCTTTATAAGATTAAAAATCTAAAAAATTTAATGGATTGGATAAAAAAATGGAAAATTCAATATTCAAAAGAAAAGATTGGATAAAATGCTTAAAATTAATTTCTCCTGGGAATCCGCTTAGAGATGGCGTTGACCTAATTTTAGACGCAAGAGGTGGAGCGCTTATTGTTGTAGGAAATCCTGACAAAACTCTTCCAATTACAGTAGGAGGGTTTCCCCTTGATATAGAATTTACACCAGCAAGATTGTTTGAACTATCAAAGATGGATGGTGCAATAATATTAAATGCCGATGCAAAAACAATATTAAGAGCGAATGCGCTATTAATACCCAATCCAAATATACCCACTGTAAACACAGGCTCAAGACATCAGGCAGCCGAAAGATTTGCAAAACAAACTGGAGAATTGATAATTGCAATTTCAGAGAGGAGAGGCGCAGTAACGCTTTATAAAGGTGATCTTTCCTATCTTTTGAAAAGTAGCGCATCCATTATGAGTCGAGCTAATCAAGCTCTGACCACCCTTGATAGTTACAAACAGGTGTTCAATAGATCTCTTGAACATTTATCTGTTTTAGAATTTACTGACAGCGTTACTGCATCAGATATTGCAAATATTATTACAAGAGCTGAGATGCTTAAGTTCATAGAAGAAGAAATAAACACATACATCATCCAGCTTGGTAAGGACGGCCTGCTAACGAAGTGGCAGCTTTTAGAACTTATGTCTGGAGTAGAAGAAATAGAGGCTCTAATTTTAAAAGACTATCTTAGCGAAGAAAAGTTAAGAGATATACCAAAATTGCTCGAAAACCTAAAACAGCTCAAATCAGAACAAGAGATATTAGATCAGATTATTGTTATGAAATACCTTGGATTCAATAATCCCGACCAACCCCTCGTACCAAGAGGTTACAGGGTGTTGGATAACATACCAAGACTACCCTCTCCTATAGTAGAAAAGATAGTTGGAAATTATAAGAACCTAAATGAACTTTTGGGAGCTAAAGAAGAAGAATTAGATAAAATTGAAGGAGTTGGGAAAATCAGAGCACATCAAATTGTAAACTGCCTTATGAGAATGAAAGATATAACAAAAACATTTTCTTCAAGAAATATAAATAAAATTTTATAACTTCCAATGAAAAAGACCTTATTAATTTTTTGTTTTATGTTTTTTTGTCTTTCAATATTTTTTGTTAGCAATGCCATGTCCGATCCACAAAATCAATCTTACGAAGAAGCAAAAATAATTTCTGTTTCAAAGGAAACAAGCAAGGAAAATCCCAATATTGAGATCTTAAAAACTAAAATCAGACTGTTAACAGGAATATTTAAAGACAAAGAGTTTATAACTAACTACATCCACCAGATCAACTCCCCTTACGATTTGAAGCTCTCTCCTGGAGAAAATGTCATAGTCTACCAACAAATAACCCCAAACAAAGAACCAACTTTTTTCATTTCAGATATAGCAAGATGCAACAAATACCCATGGCTTTTGCTGGCATTCTTTCTGTTAATTTTTATTGCAAGCGGGCTAAGAGGAATATATTTGATGCTGGGCCTTATGGTCTTTATCTTCTTTTTATGGCTGTGGCTTATCCCTGCTTTAATAACAAACTTAAACATCCTTTTTATAACAATTGTAGTTTTGTTTATAGGAGTTATAATTCAAACAGTTCTAATGTGCGGCTTCTCACAAAAAGCTTTAGCCGCAATTATAGGCACATTGTCCGGTATCATAATCGCATCTATATGTTCTTACTATCTTAACAGCTTCTTAAACGTTACAGGCATAATAAACGAGGAAGGATTATTCTTAAAAGACATAAACTTAAATATCAATTTCACAGACCTTCTATCATCCGCAATGTTAATTGGTTCTACTGGAGCCGCAATAAAATTGTCAACAAGCATAGTGTCAACAGCACAACAATATAAAATGCTCTTTCCTACTTCAGGCTGGAAAGAGATCTTTAGCTCTTCCTTTAATTCTGGCAAAGAAAACCTGCCAGAATTATTACAAACTCTTTATTTTGCATATATCGGCTGTTACTTGCCCTTGATACTTTTAGTATCCATACAGGGACCAACTCTTTCATGGTTTAGGGTTTTTAGTCTTGAAGTAGTGGCCACAGAAATTGCAAGATCTTTTGTGGCAATAATAGCTCTTTTTGTAACTCTCCCAATTACATCATTTCTTATATCTAGGTTTTTATCCTCTAACATTCTCTTAAACCTTTTTTTAAAAACAATTGGTAAAATACTGATAATAAAAAGATGATACAATTATAAAAAACAGGTGAATCATATTTTGCTATATCTTAATGTTATAATGTGACTGTTATACTGGAACTAGTGTAAACTAAACCATAAATCCGAATTTTTTTAGGAGGAAATTTAATGAAAAAATTAATTTCAATAGCAATGATATTTATATTCCTTTCTTCTTTATTTATATCTGATGTAAGAGCATTTGAATTGCCCTTTTTTAAAAAGAGCCATAAAAAGGTAGAAAAGATCACGCCCGCTCAACTTTCTGAAACCGGGTTTTTCGGTTTTGTTCTTAGTAAGGAAACCTTTGACCCTATACCAAACGCAACTATAAAATTTGATAACGAAGAGATATTCTCTTCGGATAGAGGTTTTTTCACTATACAGGGTATTAAGCCTGGCAAATACAAGCTCTATGTGAGCGCACCTGGATATAAGCCGCAGAAAAGGACTATCGAGGTTAAAGCAGGAACTTATAATCAGATTGACTCATTTGATCTTGTACCCATACCAAAGAAGTCCAATAAGAAGAAAAAGAGATTCTTGTTTTTTACCTTTTAAATCTAATTTTGGAGAGGTGTCCGAGTGGCCGAAGGAGACCGCCTCGAAAGCGGTTAGCTGATTAATTTTGGCTCGTGGGTTCGAATCCCACCCTCTCCGCCAAAAAATATAACAAGAGGTGTTGTTCTTGAAACAGAGTAAAAGCATTGGATATTTTTTATTAGGAACTCTTACAGGGAGCTTAGCTTTCTTAATCATCTTTTATATGCTTTATCCTGAACAATTTAATGCAAATGTAGCGCTTGAAAAGATAACCAAAAAGAACAAAGATCCACAGGATTTACTGAAAAATATTGATTCAAAATTAAAGGAACTTGAAAAAGAAAAACTATAATCTTATGTACAACAATGATAACAGCCATTTATGTCTTGCAGAAGAATCGAAAAGAGAAAAAAGGATAATTGGAGTTATTGACATAGGAGCAAACTTTGTTAAGGCACATATAGCTCAAAGAAAAGAAGACAGATTTTTTGAAACTATAGAAGATATAAAGAAGCCTCTTCCAATCGGGAAAGATACGTTCTCAATAGGCAGAATCTCCAACACAATACTGCTTCAATTAGCAAAAATTCTCAAAGAATTAAAAGAAGTATTTAAAACCTATGAAGTACAGGATACACTGGTCTTTGCTTCCACAGCTATAAGGGAGGCAAAAAATTGTGATCTGGTAATTGAAAGAATTAAAATAGCCACAGATTTAGACATCAAATTAGTCGAAACAATCGAAGAATCCTTTTATAAATATCAGTATATGAAAAGGCATGACTGTTATCTAAGGCTATTTGGGAATAAATCAGTTTTAATTTTCGATATTGGTTCTGGCGGTTTGTCTTTGATGATAGTTGAAGGAGACAGGTTAAAATATGCCTCTAATCTTGAAATCGGATCTCTTAAACTAAGAGCGTTGCTTTCCAATCTCGAAAGAGAGACACTCGATTTTGCTGATATATTGGATGAATTCATTGAAAGCAAGATGCACACAATTTCTCAGGAAATCAAAAACTTCAAGATAGACTTTGCTATTGGACTTGGAGGAGAAAGCAAAGTAATTTACAATTTAATTTTCAAAGAGGAACCACCAAGAGATATCAGCAACATAAGCAAGGATAAACTTTTAAAGTTTTATGACGAAATAAAAGATAAAACTACAATTAATCTTGTAGAGGATTATAACCTGATACCCCCTGTAGCAAATGTGCTCTTACCCTCAACAATAATATTCAAAAAGATAATCGACATCTTAGACCTTGAAGAAGTTGGAATAATGGGGTTTTCTTTCAGAAGCGCAGTAGCATATTCAATATTAATAGATGAAGACGATCTATATGAAGACGATATCTTAAGCGTTTCAGAAAGCATTGCAAAAAAATATTCAAGAAATATTAATATATCAAAAAGGATGTTAAAGTTTGCTATATCAATATTTGATCACACTAAATGTTACCATGCAATGGGGAAAAAAGAAAAAATTCTTTTAAAGGTAGCATGTATCTTGCACGATGTGGGCAAGGTAATTGACGTAAACGATCCAGGAGAACATTCATACAGCATTATAAATTCTGTAAAAATTCCAGGATTAAGCATAGAAGAAAGAGATATCATTGCAAATTCAGTAAAAATATACCAAAAGAAGGACCCGGATGAAAAGGATTGTTCGTTTAATTGTAAAACAATTAAAGATAGACTAACAATTACTAAGATCGCTGCCATCTTGAAACTTTCAAACGCCCTCGATTCTTCACAAAAAGGAAAGATTCAAGACATAAAACTTGACATTGAGGACCATTATTTAATATTTAGAGCCATAACTCAGGACGATATATTACTTGAAAAGTGGCATTTCAATAATGAAGCAATATTCTTTAGAAGAATTTTTGGTCTCATCCCTATCCTTAAGGTGGTTTAGAAATTGGTTAGAGAAAGAATTTATAATATAAATCGTGAGTTGTCTCTTTTAGAATTCAACAGAAGAGTTTTAGAAGAGGCACAGGATCCTAGCAACAAGCTTTTTGAAAGGTTAAAATTTCTTTCCATAGTTAGCTCTAATATGGATGAATTCTTTATGATCAGGGTCAGTTCAATTATAGACAAGGTACTGGATGACTTTGTATTTCAGGATTCATCAGGGCTAACGCCAAAAGAACTTTATAAGGAGATAACTCTAAAGGCACACACGATTTCAAAAGAACAACAAAAACTCTTTTTAGAAGAGCTTATGCCGCTTTTAAAACAAAACAATATACACATACTAAAAATTAACGAACTAAATTCAAATCAGCTAAACTTTGTCCAAAAGTATTATAAAAACATTATCTATCCAGTTCTTACCCCTATGGCAGTAGATAATTCAAGACCTTTCCCTTTTATTCAGAATAGAACGCTAAATATATTTGTTCTACTAAGAACAAATGCTAATTATTTAGTAAAAAATAAAAATCAAAGAATAAAAAAAGATGACGTTTTTGCAATAATCCAGGTTCCTGGTGTCTTAGAAAGATTTATCGCTTTGCCATCTGAAAGAGATAAATATTGCTTCATAATGTTGGAAGATATTATAATTCATCACTTAAGCAATCTATTTAACAATCAAGAAATAATCCACAGTTCTGTGTTCAGGATTACAAGGGATGCAGATTTGACTATTGACGAACAAATAGCTGAAGATATCTTAGAGGAAATAGAAAAATCTTTAAAAAGAAGAAGATACGGTGAAGTGGTAAGGCTTGAAATCAGCAAAGATTGTCCAGAAATTTTAGAAGATTTTTTAAAAGAAAATTTTGAGCTTGACGAAGAAGACGTGTACAAGATAGACGGGCCTTTAGACTATACTTTCTTAATGAAATTTGTCAGTCAAGAAAATCCTGCCTTTAAGCACCTAAAAGACAGACCTCTGCCACCGGTAAAACCCGCTGATTTTTTAGTCGCTGAAGAAAAATCAATATTTGACCTTATTAAAGAAAAAGACATTTTAATACATACACCATTTGAAAGTTTTGAAAAGATCATAGAATTTGTCCGCAGTGCAGCTACAGATCCGGACGTCTTAGCAATAAAGATGACTTTATACAGGGTTACAAAAAACTCTCCTATAGTAAAGGCCTTAGAAGAAGCTGCAGACAACGGCAAACAGGTCACTGTAGTAATTGAACTAAAGGCACGTTTTGACGAAGAAAACAATATTAATTGGGCAAAAAAATTGGAAAAAGCGGGATGTCATGTGGTATATGGACTGGTTCATCTAAAAGTCCACTCAAAGGCAATACTTGTAGTAAGAAAAGAGGAGGGTACAATAAGAAGATATGTGCACCTTTCAACCGGAAACTATAACGAAAATACTGCAAGACTATATACAGATATCAGCCTATTTACCAGTAACGTCTACTTTGGAACAGACGTATCAAACCTCTTTAACACCTTGACAGGTCTTTCGCAACCAAGCCATTGGTACAAAATAGGTGTATCCCCCATTAATTTAAGAGAAAAGCTAGTTAGACTGATAAGAAGAGAGGCAAAACACAAATCAAACGGTCATATTATTGCCAAAATGAACGCTTTAGTAGACGACGAAATTATAGATGAATTATATGATGCTTCCTCAAAGGGCGTTAAAATAGACCTCATTATAAGAGGAATATGTTGCTTAAGGCCAGGCATTAAGGGCATTAGCGAAAACATAAGGGTAATCAGTATAGTGGGAAGATTTTTAGAACACAGCAGAATATTTTATTTCAAAAACAATTCGAACGAAGAGGTGTATCTTTCCAGTGCTGATTGGATGCCCAGAAATCTTGATAGGAGAATTGAAATAATATTTCCTATTGAAAACGAGCGAATAAAAGAGCGAATAAAAAGATGTCTAAACATTATGCTCAAAGATAACACAAAAGCCAGAGAACTCAGGGAAGATGGAACATACGTAAGAGTTACACAAAGTTCACAAAATAAAATTGACAGCCAGATACTTCTATACGAAACCATATTAAAGAGTGCTGAATTAAAAAATAAAGAGATTAAAGCAATAAAGAATCTAGAATTTGTCCCGATTCAGAATTTTGACGATGAAATAGCAATATAAAAATGGGTGAAAAATTATCTGTCATAGACCTTGGATCAAACTCTATAAGGCTTGGAATTATAGAAGTTAACGAAAACAGAAGCTTTAGGATAATCGAAGAAAAAAAGGAACAGGTCAGGCTATCAGAAGGCTTTAATAAAAACAATATAATACAGGAAAAACCTATAAAAAGAGCTATTCAAACTCTTAAAACCTTTAAAAAGATTATAGAATTTTATAAAGTAAAGAGAATTATAGCTGTAGCTACCGCTTGTATAAGAAACTCTAAAAATGGCAAAGAGGTTCTGGATCTGATCTTTAAAGAAACCCTTATACCCTTCAAGACTATATCTGAAAGAGAAGAGTCATATTACGGTTATCTTGGAGTTCTAAATACAGTAGACTTGAAGAATTTTATCCTTATAGACACAGGAGGAGCAAGTACAGAAATAACCTACGTTTTAGATAGAAAGATCGAAAACTTTGTTTCACTTCCATATGGAAGCGTAAACCTTACAGACATCTTTCCTGAAACGAAGGAAATTTGCGATACAAAAAAAATAGAAAACTTTCTAAAAAAGGAATTTCAAAATATTCCTTGGCTTACCAACCTTAAAACGTCTAAGCTGCCTATCGTAGGTATTGGCGGTTCAAACAGAACCTTTGCAAAAGTACACAGAGCTCTTCACAAATGGTTTTCACTAAAACTACACCACTACGAGCTTACTAAAAATGAAGTCTTTCAGATTTACGCATATATATCAGGCTTAAGTTCAAAAAGTAGAAAAAATATTGAAGGACTTTCGAAACAAAGATCTGACATAATTTTAGCTGGTATGACTCCTTTAAAGGTTCTTTTTGAAATTACAGATTCTAATAAGTTTATAGTCAGCGGAAATGGCCTGAAAGAAGGTATAATATTTAGTTCACTGCACAACGATTTCAAAGCCTTTCCCCTAATATATGATGACATTTTAAAGGCTAGCTTAGAAAATATTGCAAACCTGTACTTTTTAGATGTAAATCACGCAAAAAAAGTAACTGAGCACAGCCTTTCAATATTCGATCAACTAAGGGTTCTCCATAACTTTGAAGACAAAGACAGAAAAATATTAGAAATTGCCTCGTTTTTACACGATATTGGAAAGTATGTGGATCCATATAACCACGCCAAACACGGTGCATATCTAATTCAGAATTTACCAATATACGGGGTAACCCCAAAAGACCTTGTAAGATGTTCGTACATCTGTCTCTTTCACGAAAACAAAGTAAAGTTCCAACAACTACCAAATGAATCCTTTATAACCAATAAGCAATTCAAGGATTTAATAAAGCTTTCGATGTTTTTAAGACTGGCCGAACAGTTAGAAACCTGTGAGTGTTTTGCTATAGATTCTGTAAAAATAAAAATAAAAAATAGTGATGTAACTTTTAAAATAATTAGTAACGATCAGAATTACAATTTAGAAACCGAAATAATAGAGCTCTTAAAATCTGCAAAATTATTTAAAAAACTATTTGGAAAGGAACTTAAAATAGCAATATAAGCTTAACCAACTTTCGATAATGTATAATAAAATGATTAGTCAAACTTTTAAATGTCAATTAATTGTGCCGATAGTTTAATACTGAGTTCAAAAGGAGGAAAAATGAATACAAACATAGAAATTGAGTTGAAGTTAAGATGCATTTTCCCAGAAAAATTAGATGAAATATATTCCCTCCCAATATTTAGTTCTCTGAAAAACGAATGGCAGAAAAAGAGAATTCACTCAATATATTACGATACTAAAGATAATACTTTCCTAAATTCAGGAATAATTTTTAGAATAAGATCGGAAAATGGAGTTTGGGTTCAGACAGTAAAAATAACAGGAAACTCCAATGGAGGTTTTTCAAGAAGAAAAGAATATAACGTTGAGCTACAAAACGAAAAACCAGATCTTGCAGTTCTTAAAGACTCACATTTAAAAAGTTTTATCAAGGATACAAAATCGAAATTTGAATTACTGCCAATCTTTGAGACAATTTTTGACAGGAGCTTGCTCATTTATCCCTATGAAAAAAGAAGCGTACTTGAGGTAGCAGTTGATGTAGGCAAGATTATTGCGAAAGAAAAGACAGAAGATTTCTGTGAAGTGGAAATAGAACTTAAAGAAGGGAATATATCCTGTATTTTAAAACTCGCAGAAGAATTATCAAAATCATTTAATTTCTTATTGGAACCAAGAAGCAAATTTTATAGAGGAATAATGCTTGCAAATCTTGAACCAAAATTCGAATTTCAAAAAGAAAGAGATCCAGATATAATAGCCGAAGAAGGATTGCAAAACGAATTAATAGAGAAACTTCAAACTCTAATCTCATATCACAATAAATTCGTCGAGAATCCTGAAAACTTTGACAACCTTCACGACTTTAGGGTGTCTCTTAGAAAAATAAGGACCTTGTTAAAGTTTGGCAAACCTTTAATAGAGCAAGAACATCTGGATCATTGGCTGGATGAATTCGATCACATTACAGAACTTACCAATTCTCTTAGAGAGACAGATGTATTAATAGAAGAGTGGAGAAGTTTTCTCTCCACAACGAAACAGGAGAATTTAAAAAGTTCAACCCTTACTCTAAAACTTCTCGAAGAAAGACAAAATAAATTAAATCAAATATATCCATTTTTCTCAGAAGGCAAATTTACCAGTTTATTTTTAGGTTTTTGGTATTGGTTGTTAGAAGGAGCCTTCCTGGTAGACGATTCGGTAAATTTAAAGTTGAAAAAATTTGTAAAAGAAAGATTGAGTACATGGCTTAGAAAGACTCTAAAAAGACTGAAGAAAACTGATTTTAATAATGAAAATGACCTACACAAATTAAGAATAGCGTCAAAAGATCTAAGATACTCTCTTGAAACCTTTTCTTTTACATTAAAACCCAGTACAAAAGAGATGATTTCAAGGTTAAAAAGGATTCAGGATATTTTAGGCTACATTCATGACACCCAAACCTTCTCTGTTTATTTAGAAAACCTTATCTCATCCTCAGACGAGCCTGAAATACACAAAGAAAGTGGCTGGTTATTAGGTTACAGACTTCATAGCGATCAAAGCCTGAAAAGCGACCTGGAAAAGCAATGGAAAAAGTTCAAAGAGCAGGCAAGATTTTTTATCGAGTAATTATTTATGGACGCAGCTTCATATTTTTTGAAACTATCAAATCAAAGATCTCTGTTTCTATCCAGTAAATTTGACATTGGTAAAGTAGATTCATTATCCTGCTCCGAAGACAACAGGTTTGTTTGTTTTTCGTTAAAGAGTTATTATAGTATATTTTCCACATATGAAGAAACAACGTTAAAAACATGGCAAGATAGTCCTTCTACAAAAATATACATTAGTTCTAAAAATTTTGTTATTTACAAAACCCTATCCAATCAAGTAAAAATTATCGATTTTGATAAATCAATCCCAATAACTATTGCATCTGACATAAATTTAGCTGAATTTAACGATAAATTTATGGTTAGTAATTATTTTTCAAACAAATTATCGATCTTTAGTCTTGAAAAGAAAGATACAGCTTTAGATATACCTCTTCCAGAAAATTTTATCTTAGAAGATATCATATTAAAAAATGACGTTCTTTTAGCAGGCAAATTAGAAGATCGTCCTTGTTTTATGATATTTTCATTTTATTCAAACGCTCTACCATCTCCCAAGATTCTCCCTGCAAACAGCAAGATTATAGGCTCTTCTGACGATCTAGAATATTTAGCTCTTAGATTCGAAAACTTAGGAGTTGGAATAATAAATACACTGGATCCATCAAAGTCCTGCAACATACCTCTCATAGATTCGAAAGCCAAAAGTGCTTTCTTTTCCAAAGATAAGACTCTTCTAGTAATAGAAGACCTCGACGAATACATAAGTTTTTGGTGGACAAACAAAGAGCTTAACGCAAGCAATGAACCTATTTTCAAGCAAAAAATTTGTGGAAGTTTAGCTAATCTAACTTTTAGCAACAACGGAAACGTCTCTTCTTTAATCACATATAAGAACAGCTTTTTAAAAATCTGGCTTCCTGTCTCCAAGCCGGATAGAATTAATATTTCTACAAGCTTCAAATCAGATGAAAAAGATTCTTTCTCACATAACGGATATTCTCTAAGTTCTGTTTCTTTTACAGAAAAAAATGAAGCAGTTTGTCTGCTTGTAAAGCCAAGATGGGAGTCAAAGTTAATAAAGTTTGATTTATATAACAGAATGAGCATAACTTATGAAAACACCTTTAAAGAGTCCTTGATAAATTCTGGAACACTATCAACCAATTCTAAACTTTTAGCTATCTTAAAGGATAGAAATAAAATAAAAATTATTAACACACAATCTAATAGTTTAATACAGGAATTCGCAATTAAAGACGATTCGATTAATACTCTTGCCATCTCACCAGATCAAAGATATCTTGTATTGGGCGGTAATACTTTGAAACTATGGTCAATTGATAAACAGTCATTTGTAAAGTCAGTTTCGCCCGAATTGATTGTAGATCGCGTTGCACTATCTCCTAATAGCAAATTAATAGCGTTCACTCAAAGAGTTAAAGATAGCCTGATATTAAAAGTGATGGATATAGATTCGAAAGAAATAAAGAGAAAGTTTGAAGACTTAAATTACATAAATTCTCTGATATTTTCTCCGAATAGCAAATTCTTGTTCGTGGGATCAACAAAAAAGGACCCTGTAATAAGAGCATACTCAATTGATACTGGAAATCTTGTATTTTCATATCAAACAGAATTTGTTGACATAAACGATATGTGCATAAGCTCAAACGGCACACATCTCTTCTTTGGCGGATCTAATGAAAAGATATATGTTCTAGACCTTAGAAAGAACAAGATCGTAAAAATTTTTAATGGACATTACGATATTATTAGAAAGGTATATATATCAGAAGACGACAGATTTTTAATATCCTCGTCAGATGATGAAAGGTTATGTGCCTGGATGGTGGTTGACTATATTTATTCTTAACTGAGGTTTAAAATGGAATTCAATTTAGAAGATTCCTTCAAGGAAATTAGTAAAGACATTGAATCCAGCAAATTTCAAGAAGCGCTGGACAAAATTAACTATATCTTTAATCTAATAGATGCTAATCAGATCGAAGTTACTTCAAATTTTCTGATAGACCTACTAGATACAAAAAGTTTTATACTAACTGTCATGGGGAGAAATGCAGAGGCACTGGAAAACATAAATAGAGCTATTGAAGAAAAAAACAGCACATCAACCAACAATGACGATCAAATGGCTAAACTTTTAATTCACAGAGGATTAAATTATTTTTATCTTGAAAACTTTGACTCTTCCTTAAAAGACTTTAACTCAGCCATTGAGATCTTACAAAATTTACAAAGCGATGATAAATCAATCAAGCTATCTCAAACTTTTTTGAACAGAAGCGTTTTGTTTAAAAAACAAGGCCTAAAGAATAAATCACTAGAAGATATAAACAGCGCAATTTCCCAGCTAAACAAAGAAAACAGCCCAAAACATGCTTTTGCGCTTATTAATGCCTTAATCGAAAAGGGACTTTTTCTAATGGAAGAAGAAAAATTCTTCGAATCCGCATACAACTTTAACGTAGCACTTTCAAAGTCTAGAGAATTACTGAATTCAGATAACTCAAAGATTTTAGGCACACATATGAGATTAATTTACTATATAATAATAACCACCCTTGCATCAGGCAAAAATCATAATTCTATAACCCAGATTCTAACAGAAACAAGATCTCTTATCACCAAATTTGGGGCAAATGAGGAAGTAAGATACTGGTTGAACAAAATTGGAGAAGTGGTAAATATCTAATAGAACCTTATATACTGCGATGAAATATATCCCTCAACACCATCCTGGGTCTTTACTTTGTACCAAACGCTATCATTAGCAAGACGCGTATCTGATTTAGGTATATAAACTTCTACATTTTCTCTATTAAGCTTTGCTTGGTACATCAATCCTACGCTATCCTTAATTGAAAACCCATCACCTGCATAAACCCTTATTTCTTTGCTCCCATCGACGCTCTTAACAGTAGTATCTCTCATAATTACTCCCTCTTTGACCTGTGATGGGTCTATCTTTTCTAAAACTTCAACCTCATCCCCATATGACAAATTAGAAACATTTCTTGCCGATTCATAAGGAGCTTTTTTCAGATGCACCTGATATCTTATTACAAAAGCCTTCCCATACGTATCTATATTGTCTTGATTGTCACCTGGCTTTTCGCTTGAATTCCCTGGTTCAACAATCACTTTTACAGGAGTAGACTCGGCATAATTTCCTGCTTTATTTATTGCAATTGCCTGAAATATAAAAGTTCCAATCTTTTCTGGATACCATCTATAAACAGTGTCTTCTCCGGGATACCATACCCTCAGAGTAAGGTTATTCAAAAGGAGTCTTACCTTATCCAGGCCCCCTTTATCAACTGCCTCAACTCTTATTTCAATAGGATTATTTAAACCTTTTATTAAAGTGTTATTTGGTGGACTCAGAATTGTAACCCTTGGAGGAGTAGTATCAGGTGGTTCATGGGCTGTGGTAATCTGAAAGAACACAAATGTTCCAAAGGTTAACATTAGAGAAACAAAAAAGGCCCCAAGAGGTATTACATAACTAACAGCCTTTGATGGGTGAAGGCTTTCAATCTTTGGCTCTTTAGATTTAACTTTCTTAAATTTTAGAAATGAAAGAAGACTTAAAGGATTAATCTTCCTAAAAGATCCAGGAATTTCTTTAAACTTTTGGAATAAAGCAGGAAGTCTTATAATAATTTTTGACTCATAAACCTTCCTAATCCAGGTGCGCGATCTCTTTTTCACTTCTTCATGAAGTTCGCTTTCAATTTGAGAGGGCTCTGATTTTGTCTCTAAAATCTTTTCTTCACTGGCCAGCTTCTCTGATGCATCTTCTTCAGCACTTTTTTCTACGACAGTTTGTGGCGTTTCGATAAACGACGCTTTTTCTTCTAAGTTCTCATTAACTTTCTTTATTTCAGAAATATCTATGCCTGATTTAGTTACATACGGCGCAAAGGCAAGTATGTCTAGATAAGATTTCTCATCAGCCTGAAGGAGCATACTTGTTTGATCCAGGAAGTAAACCCTAAACACAAAGGTCTTAATGTTCTTTTTCAAAAATGGCAGAAAATGCTTCTCCCTTTCAAATATCTCTTCGACCCATTCTATATGAGAAATATTGTCCTTAAGAGCATAAGCCCTCCCATCGGAAGAGATTATATGAGAACCCTTCCGTTCAATTACAATATTAGAAGGCTCAAGAGATCGAAGCATTAGATCCCCCTTATTTTACAGATCTTAATATATTATAGTATTATAGACTAAAAATCTTAATGGAGATAAAGTTTGAGCATAAAAAACTATCTTAAAATAATAATAATTTTTTTAATCATTACTCCATTAATAATTCTTACGTTAGTTGGCATAAACTTATACAATGAAACCAGGAATAGAACAATTAATGAACTCATTCAAGAAACGACTTTAAAACAATTTACGTTACAAAATTATTTAAAAAAATATACTAACCTTCTTAATATTCTATCAGCAAATATTTCTCTTCTCAACAACAATTATGAGAGAATAAACTATCTATTTAGGGAGGTGTCAACAGACGACGAAATAGAAAATTTGTTCTTTATTGATCCTAACGGCTATAGTATGGTGGAAATTAGCGGCCCTCATCACGTTTCTTTTAAAAACAACAGCCTATTTAAAAAGGCTATAAAGGGAAATGAAGACTTTTTAATACAAACTGACAATCTAAATAGTTATCTATATCTCTCAAAACCCGTTTATAACAATTCGAATCAAATCTCTGGTGTAGTAATGGCGATAATAAAGCTTACAAAGTTAGAAGGCCTTTTGAACGTTCAAAATTCGATTGCCAATAGATACACTTTTCTCTTTTCAAACAATTTAGCGATACTAAGCACCAAAGCAAAAAAGATACCCGAAGACCTTTATAAAAAAATAAATTTTGCTAGCGGCTATGGATTGGTAACTTATAGAAGCGATTCAGGAAACAACTTAATTGTGTTCTGGAAGAAAATCCCTAATCTAAACCTTGCTATTGCATCTCAAGTTGATGAAGGATATATACTTAGGGAGTTTGTGCAGGATTTTGCAATAATATTGTTCACATTCTTAATAATATTTATAACATCTTTAATAATATCAATAATTACAATCAAAAAACTTAATGAACCAATAATCTTTCTCCAGAACCTTTCTCAACAAATAAAGGACGGCAATTATAAAATAAGAGTGGACAAAAATATCATAGACAACTCTCCTGAAGAGTTTAAACCTTTGCTGATGCTCTACAATCAAATGAGCTCATCAATTGAAAATTATGTTTCCATGTTAAACGAAAGGACCGAAGCCCTTGAAAAAAGCGAAGCAAGATACAGGGCTGTAGTAGAAGATCAAACCGATCTACTGTGCAGGTTTACTTTAGATGGAACCATTAGCTTTGCAAATGAAGAGTTTAAAAAATTTTTCGGTATAGAAAATCTAAAAGAATATAATTTTTTTGATATTTTTGGTATTAATAAGGATAATATAAAGGGGCTGATAGAGAGTCTAAGCGTTGAAAACCCTTATAAAAACATAGAATTATCCTTCGAAAAGAATAACATAAAAAGGTATTTTGACTGGACGTTTAGAATCATATATAAAGACGACGTTAGAGAGTTTCAGTGCACCGGACACGACATTAGTGAAATAAAAAGACTTGAAGAAGAACTTAGATACCAAAGCTTTCACGATAGCCTTACAGGACTCTTTAACAGGGGTTATTTTGAAGAAGAACTTGAAAAACTGTCCTCAGGCAGGTTTAGCCCAACATCACTAATAATCTTAGATTTAGATAACTTAAAGTTGATTAACGATAAACTAGGTCATGAAAAGGGCGATCTCTTAATAAAAAAAGCAGCAAAGATCCTGTGTTCAAGTTTTAGAAACACAGACACAGTAGCAAGAATTGGAGGAGACGAGTTTGCGGTACTTTTACCCTTTTGCACAAAAGAATGTGTAAAAGACCTGATAAAAAGGTTAAAAGAGAACATAATAAAAGCTAACAAAGAAGAAAGTGACCTTTATTTGAGCATATCAATAGGCTATTCTACTAAAGAAGGACCATTTAATAAGATAGAAATTTTCAGAGAAGCTGACTCCAATATGTATTTAGACAAACACCATCATCACGAACAATCTAAAGAAATAACAATAAAAAGAATTGAAGAATTTAAAAACAAATAGCATTTTATTTTTATCAACAAAACAAAAAAAATCTCCCGGCAACGTCCTATTTTCCCAAATAGTATCGTCGGCGCTAAAGGCTTTCACTTCCGTGTTCGGAATGGGAACGGGTGGGGCACCTTTGCTATGGTCACCGGGAGAAGAAGATTTCTCCTCTCTTCTTCTAGAGGAATAGTTACCGTCAAGTCCTCGACCTATTAGTACCAGTCAGCTGAACATGTTGCCATGCTTACACCTCTGGCCTATCAACCTGGTAGTCTCCCAGGGGTCTTACTCCATTGCTGGATGAGAAACCTAATCTTGGAGAGGGCTTCGCGCTTATATGCTTTCAGCGCTTATCCACACGGAGCACAGCTACTCGACCTTGCAGTTGGCACCACAGCCGATGCACTGGAGGCTCCGCCATCCCGGTCCTCTCGTACTAGGGATAGACCTCCTCAAGTTTCTTGCGCTTGCAAAAGATAGGGACCAAACTGTCTCACGACGTTCTGAACCCAGCTCACGTACCGCTTTAATAGGCGAACAGCCTAACCCTTGGGACCTACTTCAGCCCCAGGATGCGATGAGCCGACATCGAGGTGCCAAACCTCCCCGTCGATGTGGACTCTTGGGGGAGATAAGCCTGTTATCCCCAGAGTAACTTTTATCCGTTAAGCGACGGCCATTCCATACTGAACCGTCGGATCACTAAGCCCGACTTTCGTCCCTGCTCGAGATGTCTCTCTCACAGTCAAGCCACCT